>CAUVSV010000017.1:0-36642 GCA_963554735.1 Streptococcus oralis | reverse complement strand
CTGAGCGTGTGGGTGAAAATGCAGAACTTCGTGCGCGTATCGCTGGTTTGACAGATGCTGACTACACTCGTTTGCCAGCCTTTGCTGAACGTGAAGCTATCCAAGAAGAAGCTTTCAAACTTCCAGCACTTCCAACAACAACCATCGGTTCATTCCCTCAAACTAAGGAAGTCCGTGCCAAACGTTTGGCCTTCCGTAAGGGTGAATTATCACAAGAAGAGTACGATGCCTTTCTTGCTGAAACTATCGACGAATGGATCAAATGGCAAGAAGAAGTTGGATTCGACGTGCTTGTACACGGTGAGTTTGAGCGTAACGACATGGTTGAGTACTTCGGTCAAAACTTGTCCGGTTACCTCTTCTCTAAGAATGGTTGGGTACAATCATACGGTATGCGTGGGGTGAAACCACCAATCATCTGGGGTGATGTCACTCGTCTCAACCCAATCACTGTTAAATGGTCTAGCTATGCACAAAGCCGTACAGACAAACCTGTTAAGGGCATGCTGACTGGACCGGTTACCATCCTCAACTGGTCATTCCCACGTGAAGACATCTCTATCAAGGATTCTACTCTTCAAATCGCCCTTGCTATCAAGGATGAAGTGCTTGACCTTGAAGCTGCAGGTGTGAAAATCATCCAAATCGACGAGGCTGCTCTTCGTGAGAAATTGCCACTCCGTCGTAGCGACTGGTATGAAGACTACCTTGACTGGGCAATTCCTGCCTTCCGCTTGGTACACTCAACAGTAGCGCCAGATACTCAAATCCACACTCACATGTGTTACTCAGAATTTACAGATATCATCCCAGCTATCGACAACATGGATGCGGACGTTATTTCCTTTGAAGCAAGCCGTTCAAACCTTGAAATCTTGGACGAACTCAAAGCGAAAAACTTCCAAACAGAAGTGGGACCTGGGGTTTACGATATCCACTCTCCTCGTGTGCCAAATGAAGGCGAAATTGACCACACAATCGATGCTATTCTTGCCAAAGTTCCAAGCAAGAAAGTTTGGATCAACCCTGACTGTGGTTTGAAAACACGTGGTATCCCAGAAACAAAAGAAAGCTTGATCCGCCTTGTCGAAGCAGCAAAAGCTGCGCGTGAGAAATTATAAGATAAGATTTCGCTCGTGACACTGACTGATCAAGGAACTGCTTGGCCCTAGCTGGCTCAGCAATCATGAAATCAAAAAGAAAAGGATAATGACTATGTCACGCCAAACACCGTCACTTTCATTTGAAGTGTTCCCTCCAAACCCAGCAGTGGGTAATGATAAAATTATTTCAGCCTTGCAGGATATGCGGGAGCTGACACCGCACTTTATCAGTGTGACTGCCAGCAATAATAAATTTAATATCAAGGAAACAACGGTTCGTTTGGCTGACTTTATCCAGAATGACTTGGCGATTCCAACCATTGCCCACTTGCCAGCTATCTATCTGACCAAGGACAAAGTTGCTGAAACCATTGCAGACTTGGATAAGGTTGGGGTACAGAAAATCTTGGCCTTGCGTGGGGATATTATCCCTGATGTGGAGCCACAAAAGGATTTCCGCTACGCAACGGATTTGATCGAGTTCATCAAGGAACAAGCCCCTCACTTTGATATTATTGGAGCTTGTTATCCTGAAGGGCATCCTGACTCGCCAAACCAGATCTCAGATATTCAAAATCTCAAGAAGAAAGTGGATGCAGGCTGTTCAAGCCTTGTAACGCAACTTTTCTTTGACAATGAGCGTTTCTACGATTTCCAAGACAAGTGTACCTTGGCAGGGATTGATGTTCCTATTCATGCGGGAATCATGCCCATTCTTAACCGTAATCAAGCGCTTCGTCTCTTGAAGACTTGTGAGAATATCCACCTTCCACGTAAATTTAAAGCCATCTTAGACAAGTATGAGCATGACCCTGAGTCGCTCAGAGCAGCAGGACTTGCCTATGCAGTAGACCAAATTGTGGACTTGGTCACTCAGGATGTCGCAGGTGTGCATCTCTATACTATGAACAATGCTGAAACAGCAAAATACATCCATCAAGCAACCCATGCCTTGTTCAACCATCAGTCTTTAGGATAATAAAAAGCAAACCATTCTTCTCAGGTGAGGGGAATGGTTCCTTTTTAATAGAAAAGCCCGTACTTTTTAAGAAAAATATGATAAAATAGACTCTGTACGTACTTGATACAAAGATGAGGGTATAAACATATTCTTAGCTATTCAAATCTGCTATGCTATAAAAGATACAAATGCTAAAGAATAATATTTTTAAACTTTTCAAGGTATTTAGGTAGTTGAACACGGGCTAAATCCCTAGTGAAAAAGATAGATTTCCTGGTGTGCATCGCACGCTGCGTCAATCTATGCTATCATGAGTAATTGAACTCGGCCGAAAAGCTGTGTAAAAAAGATAAACTGTCTTGTCTTCATCGAAGACTTCGCCAGTTTCCTATTTTTACTTTGCTTTTTGCGACCTTAGTATCTTGATCTTTGTAGGCAAGGCGTATAATTTCATCAATCCAAAGGGGATTAAAATGACAAAACAAGTGTTTCAAACGACTTTTGCGGGTCGTGAGTTAATCGTGGAGACTGGTCAGGTTGCTAAGCAAGCAAATGGCTCTGTTGTCGTCCGTTACGGTGATTCAACTGTCTTGACTGCTGCCGTTATGTCTAAGAAAATGGCAACTGGGGATTTCTTCCCACTCCAAGTCAACTACGAAGAAAAAATGTATGCGGCTGGGAAGTTTCCTGGTGGCTTTATGAAACGTGAAGGGCGTCCTTCAACAGATGCGACTTTGACAGCGCGTTTGATTGACCGTCCAATCCGTCCTATGTTTGCGGAGGGGTTCCGTAATGAAGTCCAAGTCATCAACACAGTGCTTTCTTACGATGAAAATACCTCTGCTCCAATGGCAGCTATGTTTGGTTCATCATTGGCACTTTCTATCTCAGACATTCCGTTTGACGGTCCAATCGCTGGGGTACAAGTGGGTTATGTCGATGGCCAAATCATCATCAACCCTAGTCAAGAACAAGCAGAGCAATCACTTCTTGAATTGACAGTAGCTGGGACCAAACACGCTATCAACATGGTTGAGTCTGGTGCCAAAGAATTGTCAGAAGAAATCATGTTGGAAGCCCTTCTCAAAGGGCACGAAGCTGTTAAAGAATTGATTGCCTTCCAAGAAGAAATCGTTGCTGCTGTTGGTAAGGAAAAAGCAGAAGTGGAATTGCTTCATGTGGATGCGGACTTGCAAGCTGAAATCATCGCAGCCTACAACAGCGACCTCCAAAAAGCGGTACAAGTAGAAGAAAAATTAGCTCGTGAAGCTGCAACTCAAGCAGTTAAAGACCAAGTAACCGCAGTTTACGAAGAAAAATATGCAGACCACGAAGAATTTGAACGAATCATGCGTGATGTGGCTGAAATCTTGGAACAAATGGAGCACGCTGAAGTACGCCGCTTGATTACAGAAGACAAGGTACGTCCTGATGGCCGTAAGGTCGATGAAATCCGTCCTTTGGATGCGGTTGTTGACTTCCTTCCTCGTGTGCACGGTTCAGGTCTCTTCACTCGTGGGCAAACTCAAGCCCTTTCAGTCTTGACCTTGGCTCCAATGGGGGAAACGCAAATCATCGATGGTTTGGATCCAGAGTACAAGAAACGCTTTATGCACCACTATAACTTCCCTCAATACTCTGTAGGGGAAACAGGTCGTTATGGTGCGCCAGGTCGTCGTGAAATCGGTCACGGTGCTCTTGGTGAGCGTGCTCTTGCTCAAGTCTTGCCAAGCTTGGAAGAATTCCCATACGCTATCCGTCTGGTAGCAGAAGTCTTGGAGTCAAATGGTTCATCTTCTCAAGCCTCTATCTGTGCGGGAACGCTCGCCCTTATGGCTGGTGGTGTGCCAATCAAGGCGCCAGTAGCTGGTATTGCCATGGGTCTCATCTCAGATGGTAATAACTACACAGTATTGACCGATATCCAAGGATTGGAAGACCACTTTGGAGATATGGACTTCAAGGTTGCCGGTACTCGTGAGGGGATTACAGCTCTTCAAATGGATATCAAGATCCAAGGGATTACTGCAGAAATCTTGACTGAGGCCCTTGCTCAAGCCAAGAAAGCTCGTTTTGAAATCCTTGATGTCATCGAAGCGACTATTCCAGAAGTTCGTCCAGAATTGGCTCCAACTGCACCGAAAATTGATACTATCAAGATTGATGTGGACAAGATTAAGATTGTCATCGGTAAGGGTGGAGAAACCATTGACAAGATCATCGCTGAAACAGGCGTTAAGATTGATATCGACGAAGAAGGAAATGTTTCTATCTACTCTAGTGACCAAGCCGCTATTAACCGTGCCAAAGAAATCATTGCTGGCTTGGTTCGTGAGGCTAAAGTAGATGAAGTTTACCATGCCAAGGTTGTTCGTATCGAGAAATTCGGTGCCTTTGTCAACCTCTTTGATAAGACAGATGCACTTGTTCACATCTCAGAAATGGCTTGGACTCGTACCAACCGTGTCGAGGACTTGGTAGCTATCGGTGATGAAGTCGATGTTAAGGTTATCAAGATTGATGAAAAAGGCCGTATTGATGCCTCTATGAAAGTTCTTCTTCCTCGTCCGCCAAAACCTGAGCATGATGAAAAAGGCGAAAAGTCTGAGCGACCTCACCGTCCACGTCATCACAAGGACCACAAACCTAAGAAAGAATTTACAGAAACACCAAAAGATTCAGAATAAGAAAAGGAGAAATGTATGGGATGGTGGCGCGAAACCATTGATATTGTAAAAGAAAATGATCCAGCGGCACGCAACAGTTTGGAAGTTTTGCTGACTTATCCAGGTGTCAAGGCCTTAGCTGCCCACCGTCTCTCGCATTTTCTATGGAAGCACGGCTTCAAACTCCTGGCTCGTATGCATAGTCAGTTTTGGCGCTTTTGGACTCAGATTGAGATCCATCCGGGTGCCCAGATTGACTCAGGTGTTTTTATCGACCATGGTTCAGGCCTGGTGATTGGAGAGACGGCGATTGTTGAAAAAGGCGTTCTTCTCTACCACGGAGTGACTCTTGGTGGGACTGGTAAGGATGTTGGCAAACGCCATCCGACTGTGCGTAAAGGAGCTCTCATATCGGCTCATGCCCAAGTTATCGGACCGGTAGAAATCGGTGAAAATGCCAAAGTTGGTGCAGCAGCAGTAGTCGTGGCAGACGTACCTAGTGATGTGACAGTTGTCGGTATTCCAGCTAAGATTGTTCGCGTTCATGGACAGAAGGATGAACCAACGATCCACGAAGTCGAAGAAAAACGGGAGTACTACGTCAATAAACTAGAGCAGGCTAGAGAAGCCAGTCACCATTCATCAAGTCTGTAGGATAGGGTAGCAAAGTTATCGAGGTGAAGTATGACAGGAGGTAAGAACTATGTCAGATTTATCAGATGCAATTTTGAACCAGGCAGTTCTTGAGTTGCAAGAACGCTTGGATGGTCTTGCTAAGGAGCGCTTTATTAAACTGCCACCTAGCCACCAGCGTGAATGGGCTCATTATATCAGTGAAGCCAAAAAAGATGAGACCAAACTGCGCCGTCTAAATAAAATGAAGGCGGATTTGCTGGAGCCTTAAAGAAAGAGAAGTTATGCTATTAGAGGAATTTGAAGATGTAGCAGCAGTTATTGAGCCAACTGAAAAGCCAGTCCATGACAAGGGAGAGGTATGCGAAACCATCATTCTGTCCTTTAATGGCGAAATTCTGAAACGTTTGATTGAGTCAGAAGATGTCTATCCGGGAGGCTATTTGAAAAGCATAAACGGCCATCATCCATGGTATATTTATGGCCAAGGACCTAGCAAGCTAGCAGTTACGTTGGCTCCAATTGGGGCTCCCATGATAGTCGGCCAGCTGGAGGAGTTGGCGGCCAGAGGCTTCAAAAATTTTATCATTTTAGGTTCCTGTGGCGTTTTGGACCGCTCAATTGAGGCGGATAAAATTATCCTGCCTGCGGCTGCATTGCGAGATGAAGGAACTAGCTATCACTATGCCCCACCGGGTGACGAAGTCGCCTATGACGAGTCTCTGCTGATCGAGCTGGAAGCCATCTTTGACAAGCACAATATCGAGCATATCCGCACCAAGTCTTGGACGACTGATGCCTTTTATCGAGAAACGCCTGATAAGGTCAAGCGTCGCTTGGCTGCTGGAGCCAAAGTGGTGGACATGGAAGCTTCAGCTATCATGGCTTGGAGTCAATTTCGCAAGAGTAAAGTCTATCAGTTCTTCTACACAGCTGACTATGTGGATCATCATAACCGAACCTGGGATGCCCGCCATGAAGAGCGGACAGCTGATGCCATGACTTTTTTCACTATCGCTTTGACAATAGCCAAGGAACTAGAAAGGTAACTACAAGAATGGCAGTATATTTTTACGGCTGTATCACCATGGATGGCTACTTGGCAGACAGCCAGCACAGGATAGACTGGCTGCATCAGCTTGGTTCTGTAGAGGATACAGGCTATGATGACTTTTACAGGCAAATGGATATCACCATCATGGGCAAGCGGACCTTTGAGGAAATCCAAGATTTGCAAGATGTAGAAAGTTTTTATCAAGCTACGGAAAACTATGTCTTTACGCATGATAGGCACCTGCCTGTCAGCAATTACCAGCCAGTAGCTGGGGATGTGGTGGACTTTGTTCGCCAGATTGACAAAGGTAAAAATGTCTTTGTGATTGGTGGTAATTCCTTGGTAGGACCGCTCTTGGATGCGGATCTTTTCGACCACCTCATTATTCAGATAGCGCCCCTTATCCTAGGAAAGGGGGTTCCCCTCTTTACCCAAGAGGAAGGGCAGCGCTTTTACCAACTGGATAGCCTCAGACAATTTGGCCCATTTGCAGAGCTGGTTTTCAGCCGAAAAAGTCAGAAATAGAGAAGGGAGTGGACCGCATGATTAAAATTTACGACACCATGTCTCGTGATTTGCGAGAATTTGTACCTATTGAGGATGGCAAGGTTAAGATGTATGTCTGTGGGCCAACGGTATACAACTATATCCACGTGGGGAATGCCCGTTCGACGGTAGCTTTTGATACCATTCGACGTTACTTCGAATACCGTGGTTATGAGGTTGCCTATATTTCCAATTTTACGGATGTGGATGATAAGATTATCAACCGTGCCAAGGAAGAAGGTATCACGCCTCAGGAGGTTGCGGACAAGTACATCGCTGCCTTTCGTGAGGATGTGACGGCCTTGGGCGTCAAACCTGCGACTCGCCATCCGCGTGTGGTAGAGTTTATGACTGACATTATCCGTTTTGTGGAAGATTTAATCGAGAAAGGTTTTGCTTACGAGAGTCAAGAGGATGTCTACTTCCGTGTAGAAAAATCTCACAACTATGCCAAGTTGGCTAATAAAACCTTGGAAGAATTGGAGCTAGGTGCTTCAGGTCGAACCGATGAAGAAACGGCTCGTAAGGAAAATCCTGTAGACTTTGCACTATGGAAATCTGCCAAATCAGGCGAGATTTCTTGGGACAGTCCTTGGGGACCTGGTCGTCCAGGCTGGCATATTGAATGTTCAGTCATGTCGACAGAGATTTTGGGAGATACCATTGATATCCACGGTGGTGGAGCTGATTTGGAGTTTCCTCACCATACCAACGAAATTGCCCAGTCAGAAGCAAAAACAGGCAAGACTTTTGCTAACTACTGGATGCATAATGGCTTTGTCAATATCGACAATGTCAAGATGTCTAAGTCCTTGGGTAACTTTATAACCGTACACGATGCCCTTAAAACTCTTGATGGGCAAGTGCTGCGTTTCTTCTTTGCGACTCAGCATTACCGTAAGCCTATCAACTTTACCGAAAAAGCAGTGCGAGACGCCGAGACTAATCTCAAATATCTAAAGAACACTTACGAACAACCATTTACAGGAAACGTGGATACTCAAGAGTTACAAGCCTTTAAAGACAAGTTTGTAGCTGCTATGGATGAGGATTTCAACTCTGCCAACGGTATCACAGTTGTCTTTGAAATGGCCAAATGGATCAACTCAGGAAACTATGATGCAAGTGTTAAGGAAGCTCTTGCGACTATGTTAGAAGTCTTTGGGATTGTCTTTGTTGAGGAAGTTTTGGATGCAGAGATCGAAGCCTTGATCCAAAAACGTCAAGAAGCGCGTGCTAATCGTGACTTCGAGACAGCAGACCAAATCCGTGACCAATTGGCTGCTCAAGGAATTAAGCTCCTTGACACCAAGGATGGAGTGAGGTGGACTCGTGATTGATGTCAATCTCATTAACGGGATTGCGCTAGCTTTTGAAGGAGATGCGGTTTATTCCATGTATATTCGCCGCCACCTCATCCTCAAAGGTATGACCAAGCCCAATAAACTCCACCAAGAGGCAACCAAGTATGTATCTGCCAAGGCTCAGGCGCGCTTGATTGCCCTCATGTTGGAAGAGCAAGTCCTGACGGAAAAAGAAGAAGAAATCTACAAACGTGGCCGCAATACCAATAGTCACACAAAGGCTAAAAATGCAGATGTGGTGACTTACCGCATGTCTACAGGTTTTGAAGCAGTGATGGGCTATCTCCATCTGACTGAAAATGTGGAGCGTCTAGAGACCATAATTTCTTGGTGCATCCAAAAAGTGGAGGGCTAGGATATGATTGCAAAAGAACTACAAGACTGGTTTCCAGAGGCTCAGATTTCAGATCAGCCAGTAGAGAAACCAGGCTATCTTACTCTCCCTTTAGCTTCTCAGCAGTGGATTTTACTGGAGGAAGCTGGGCTCAGCGAACGTGAAAAGCAGTTAATTGCCCTTTTGACCCAGCAGGAGCAGGCTCGTTCGCTCAATCCTTGGTATCCCTATCTGATCGAGGGGAAGGGGCAGGCACCGCAAACATTTAAAAAAATTCAGCTGGTTTATTGCCATCTATCCTATTACCAACAGGAAAATCTATCCTCTTGGCTAGACATGATGCGGACTCTTTTTCCCAACTGCCAGACAGTGCTACAGGTTGGGGCTCAGGATTATGTATTTGTTCTTCAACAAGATAAATATAGCTCTGTTCGCTCAATCTTATCTGATATGATTGAAGCGGTTGAGTATGACTTTGGCCTTCGTCTGTCTATCATGTTAGGCCAGGTTTGGTCTCAGACAGGCCCTCAAGCCCTATCAGACTTAATCAAAGCGGAGCGGGATTTGTTTAAAGCTTGGTGGCGCCAAGGTCACCAAGGTATACACACCTTTTCACAGCTCTATCTATGGAGTATGGGGGAAAGACTTGTGGAACTGAGAGTCATTAAAGAATACCTGCATCAGATGATTTTGGATCAGGATCAGATTCAGGAAATTATCCTTTCTCTCTGGGAAAACAGTGCTGTCCTAACTAAAACGGCCCAGCAACTCTATCTGCACCGCAATTCTCTCCAATACAAGATTGACAAATGGGAAGAATTGACAGGGCTACAGTTGAAGGAATTGACCGACTTGACCTTGTGTTATCAGTTGATTTTACCAGATATTCTTTAAAGTTTTGTGCAAGTTGCACAGAACTTTTTTATTTTTTTGGTCACCTTGCCATAGAAAAGTAAAGCGTTTTCATCTATAATAAAGCTATCAAAAAATAAAAGGAGTTCACCTTCCATGGTAGAATTAAATCTTAAAAACATTTACAAAAAATATCCAAACAGCGAACACTACTCAGTTGAAGATTTCAACTTGGACATCAAAGACAAGGAATTTATCGTTTTCGTAGGTCCTTCAGGATGTGGTAAGTCAACAACACTTCGTATGATCGCTGGTCTTGAAGACATTACTGAAGGTACTGCATCTATCGATGGTGTGGTTGTCAACGACGTAGCTCCAAAAGACCGTGACATTGCCATGGTATTCCAAAACTACGCTCTTTACCCACACATGACTGTATATGACAACATGGCTTTCGGTTTGAAATTGCGTAAATACAGCAAAGAAGATATCGACAAACGTGTTCAAGAAGCAGCAGCAATCCTTGGTTTGAAAGAATTCTTGGATCGTAAACCAGCTGACCTTTCAGGTGGTCAACGTCAACGTGTTGCCATGGGTCGTGCGATTGTCCGTGATGCAAAAGTGTTCTTGATGGACGAGCCTTTGTCAAACTTGGATGCCAAACTTCGTGTATCTATGCGTGCTGAAATTGCGAAGATTCACCGTCGTATCGGTGCTACAACTATCTACGTAACCCACGACCAAACAGAAGCGATGACTCTTGCGGACCGTATCGTTATCATGTCAGCAACTAAGAACCCTGCTGGTACAGGTACTATCGGACGTGTAGAACAAATCGGTACCCCTCAAGAAGTTTACAAAAATCCAGTTAACAAGTTCGTTGCAGGATTTATCGGAAGCCCAGCTATGAACTTCATCAATGTGAAATTGGTTGGTGGTGAAATTGTTTCTGACGGTTTCCGCTTGAAAGTGCCAGAAGGTGCTTTGAAAGTTCTTCGTGACAAAGGTTACGAAGGAAAAGAATTGATCTTCGGTATCCGTCCAGAAGATGTGAATGCAGAACCTGCTTTCCTTGAAACATTCCCAGAATCAGTTGTCAAAGCTTCTATCTCTGTATCAGAATTGCTTGGTTCAGAATCTCACCTTTACTGCCAAGTTGGTAAAGACGAATTTGTTGCCAAAGTGGATGCTCGTGACTACTTGCAAACAGGTGCAACAGTTGAACTTGGATTTGACTTGAACAAAGCACACTTCTTCGACGTAGAAACTGAAAAAACTGTCTACTAAGCAAATGAAATGTCAAAACACTGCTAGAGAAATCTGGCAGTGTTTTTTTAATGATTGGTATTGGCATAAAAACAGGCTTTTCTAGTTTTCATATCCTTAAAAAAGTGATAAAATGGTAGGAAGAATTGGAGAGTATAGATGCCGAAAGAAGTGAATTTGACGGGCGATCAGGTAGTCGCTTTAACGAGAGAATATTTAACAAAGGAAGACGTTGCTTTTGTACAAAAAGCATTGATTTACGCAGTTGATTGTCATAGTGGGCAGTTTCGGAAATCAGGTGAGCCCTATATTATTCATCCCATTCAGGTAGCAGGAATTCTGGCTAAGCTCAAGCTGGATGCCGTAACCGTTGCCTGCGGTTTTTTGCATGACGTTGTTGAAGACACAGATGCGACACTGGATGATCTGGAGAGAGAGTTCGGTCATGATGTTCGGATTATCGTTGATGGTGTGACCAAGCTTGGTAAGGTTGAGTACAAATCACTCGAGGAACAATTAGCTGAAAATCACCGCAAGATGCTTATGGCCATGTCAGAGGATATCCGTGTTATCTTGGTTAAATTATCGGACCGTTTGCACAATATGCGGACTCTCAAACACCTTCGAAAGGATAAGCAAGAGCGTATCTCCAGAGAAACCATGGAAATTTACGCACCACTTGCTCATCGTCTAGGGATTTCCAGTGTCAAGTGGGAGTTGGAAGATCTATCTTTCCGTTACCTCAATCCAACTGAGTTTTACAAGATCACCCACATGATGAAGGAGAAACGCAGAGAACGTGAGGCTTTGGTCGATGAAGTTGTAACCAAGTTGGAAGAGTACGCTACAGAAAGAAATCTCAAAGGAAAAATCTATGGTCGTCCTAAGCATATCTATTCGATCTACCGCAAGATGCAGGATAAGAAGAAACGCTTTGAGGAGATTTATGACCTGATTGCCATTCGCTGTATCTTAGATACCCAGAGTGATGTCTATGCTATGCTGGGTTATGTGCATGAACTTTGGAAACCTATGCCAGGCCGCTTCAAAGACTATATCGCTAATCGTAAGGCCAATGGTTACCAGTCTATCCATACAACTGTTTATGGGCCAAAAGGGCCGATTGAGTTCCAGATTCGGACCAAGGAAATGCACGAAGTGGCTGAGTACGGGGTAGCAGCTCACTGGGCTTATAAGAAAGGCATTAAAGGGCAGGTCAACAGCAAGGAATCTGCTATTGGGATGAACTGGATCAAGGAGATGATGGAGCTCCAAGACCAGGCTGATGATGCCAAGGAATTTGTGGACTCTGTTAAAGAAAACTATCTGGCGGAGGAGATTTATGTCTTTACACCTGATGGTGCAGTTCGCTCCCTTCCGAAAGATTCAGGACCGATTGACTTTGCCTATGAAATTCATACCAAAGTCGGTGAAAAAGCGACTGGTGCCAAGGTCAATGGACGTATGGTTCCGCTAACAACCAAGCTTAAGACAGGGGATCAGGTTGAAATTATCACCAACCCCAACTCCTTTGGACCGAGTCGTGACTGGCTCAACACGGTCAAGACCAGCAAGGCGCGTAACAAGATTCGCCAGTTCTTTAAAAATCAAGACAAGGAATTATCCGTTAACAAGGGTCGTGAAATGTTGATGGCCCAGTTTCAAGAAAACGGTTATGTGGCCAATAAATTCATGGACAAGCGTCACATGGACGAGGTCCTTCAAAAGACCAGCTACAAGACAGAGGAAGCTCTCTATGCTGCCATTGGTTTTGGAGAAATTGGCGCTATTACCGTCTTTAACCGTTTGACCGAAAAAGAACGCCGTGAGGAAGAGCGTGCCAAGGCCAAGGCGGAAGCAGAAGAGCTTGTCAAAGGTGGCGAAGTTAAGGTTGAAAATAAAGAAACCCTCAAGGTCAAGCATGAGGGTGGTGTGGTCATTGAAGGAGCCTCAGGTCTCCTAGTACGGATTGCCAAGTGTTGCAATCCAGTTCCGGGTGACGACATTGTTGGCTACATTACCAAGGGTCGTGGTGTAGCTATTCACCGCGTGGACTGTATGAATCTCCGCGCTCAAGAAAACTACGAGCAACGTCTCCTTGATGTGGAGTGGGAAGATCAATTCTCAAGCAAGGAATACACTGCTCACATCGATATCTATGGTCTCAACCGTACAGGGCTCTTAAATGATGTTCTGCAAGTTCTCTCAAACACGACCAAGAATATCTCAACCGTTAATGCTCAACCAACTAAGGATATGAAATTTGCCAATATCCATGTCTCCTTTGGGATTTCCAACCTCTCTACACTGACTACAGTCGTGGATAAGATTAAGAGTGTACCTGAGGTCTACTCTGTCAAACGGACCAACGGCTAATTCTCCCTTCAGTTACTAGAAAGGCTATTATGAAAATCATTATCCAACGGGTTAAAAAAGCCCAAGTCAGTATCGAAGGTCAGGTTCATGGGAAAATTAATCAGGGGCTTTTATTGCTGGTCGGTGTTGGGCCAGATGACCAAGAGGAAGATTTGGACTATGCTGTGAGAAAGCTGGTCAACATGCGGATTTTTTCAGATGCAGAAGGCAAGATGAATCTGTCTGTTAAGGATATTGGGGGCGAAATCCTTTCTATTTCTCAGTTTACCCTCTTTGCAGATACTAAGAAGGGCAACCGTCCAGCCTTTACAGGTGCAGCTAAGCCTGATAGGGCATCAGACTTCTATGACGCTTTCAATCAAAAGCTAGCACAGGAAGTACCTGTTCAGACAGGTATCTTTGGAGCGGATATGCAGGTGGAGCTGGTCAATGATGGACCAGTCACCATCATTCTTGATACTAAAAATAGATAAGAAAACCAAGCCCAGCTGGCTTGGTTTTTGTTTATAGACACTCCCAGAAGGTGATGTGTTTGTTGTAAAAGTCGGGATAGTTTTCTCTTAGGTGGCTAGCCGTTATATAGTATAAAGTAGAATGACAGGAAGAAAAGACTGGAGTAAGAGAGTAGAAATATTGAGGGCCAGTGATGGATAAAAAGACAAATAATAGAAAATCGCTGATGAGCACTCCTAAATAGTAGAAGCGAATTTTTTTGTTCATCTGAGGATAAATCTCAGAGAACTGTTTTTTGAGTCGATTGACCAAGCGAAATAGCAGTGGTCCTTGAGCGAAGATGAAAATGAAGCAAAAAAACAGGCCTCTCTCCAAAGAAAGTTCGTATCGGGGTCTGAAAGTTACCAACAGTAGCAAATCGCTGACTGCAATGGCTGCAAAATGGATTCTAAAGAGCTTTTTCATAGGAAGACCTCCCTCTTTTATCTAGCTTCATTCTACACCAAACGAATGGGACTTACAAGCAAAATAATAAAAAATCCCTGAAAGGAACTTTTTTCAGGGATAAGGGCTTAGTTAATTTTTTCGACATAGAGTTGTTTGGCGATATCGATGCTAACTTGGAGATCTTCGTCTTTGTTGACTAGAGTAAAGCTATTGGAAAAATTATCAAACTGCTTGACTTGGACTTGGTCACCGATATGAATTTCATGCTTTTCTAAGTATTTGAGCAGATTAAAGCTATCGTGAACCCGAGTCAGGAGATAGGTTCCAGCTTCTTTGGTATCTGCTAAAGGTAGGTTGTTGATTTCAACCAAGAGCTCTCCTTTGGCTGGGATGGTTCCTCCGTGGGGGCAGGTTTTAGGGAAGCCAAGCAGTTTATCCAGTCTCTCTACGAAGAGATCGGATACAGTGTGTTCTAGGACTTCAGCTTCTTCGTGGATCTGGTCACTGGTATAGTCGAGATGGTGAACTAGAAAGACTTCAATCAATCGGTGTTTGCGATAGAGCTCGGAGACTAGTTTGAGCCCAATATCTGTCAATAGATAGCCATTCTCCTTATCCTTGAGGATGAGATTTTCACTTCTCATGCGTTTGATCATCTCTGTTACGGCAGGTGGAGAGACCTGCATACGGGCAGCAATTTCTTTATTGGTGATTTTCTGCATCTCCGTACCGATTTCATAAATACATTTTAGGTAGTCTTCTTTATTTGGAGTCATTCGTTCCCTCTTGTCTTTTCTCTCCATCTAGTATATCAAAAAAAGCTAGATTTCTCTAGCCTTCTGCCATAATGGCTTTGATTTTAGTCTAGTTCTTTCACTGCAGCAATAGCAGCTTCAAAGTCTGGTTCTGTGTTGATGTTGTCAACGTATTCTACGTAACGGATGACATTGTCAGTATCGAGAACAAAGACGGCACGTGCAAGGAGATGCCATTCGTTGATCAAGAGGGCATAATCACGCCCGAAAGAATGGTCAAAGTAGTCTGAAAGCATGATGGCATTATCAAGGCCTTCAGCCCCGCACCAGCGTCCTTGGGCAAATGGTAGGTCCATAGAAACAGTAAGAACGACGGTATTGTCGAGGTTAGCTAGTTCTTGGTTGAATCGACGTGTTTGCGTTGAGCAGATACCAGTATCAATAGAAGGGACAACACTCAAGACTTTTTTCTTTCCATCAAAGTCAGCTAGCGTTTTTTTAGAGAGATCGGTTGTAGTGAGAGAAAAGTCAAGTGCCTTGTCTCCTACTTGCAGTTGTTTACCTGTAAAGGTTACAGGATTTCCGAGAAAAGTGGTCATAAAACTACTCCATTCTTTTTTCTTTTATTTTACCGAGAATTGTCAGATTTTTCCAATGATTTGACTGGAAATTAAGAGATAAAAAACGCCTGTTCACGTGAGAACGACGTTTTTAATGGATTACTTAGACAAACCTTCAGCAATCTTGTCAAGGTTGTATTTCATCATGTTGTAGTAGCTGTCGCCTTCTTTTCCTTCTTCAGCGATTGAGTCAGTAAAGATTTGTGCGTAGATTGGGATATTTGTGTCTTGTGAAACAGTCTTCATTGGACGGTCATCGACACTTGATTCAACAAAGAGGGATGGAACTTTTGTTTGGCGAAGTTTTTCAACCAAGGTCTTGATTTGTTCAGGAGTACCTTCTTCTTCCGTGTTGATTTCCCAGATGTAGGCACTTGGAACTCCGTAAGCTTTAGAGAAGTATTTGAAGCATCCTTCGCTGGTTACGATGAGTTTCTTTTCAGCAGGGATATTGTTAAATTTCTCTTTGGCTTCTTTGTCTAGTTTGTCTAGTTTTTCAGTATAGTCTTTGAGATTTTTTTCGTAGAATTCCTTGTTGCTAGGGTCTTTTGCAATCAGTTGTTTAGCGATATTTTTAGCATAAATTATCCCATTTTCAAGGTTGAGCCAAGCGTGTGGGTCTTCTTTACCTTTTTCGTTTTGACCTTCAAGGTAGATGATGTCTACACCATCGCTAACTGCAAAGTAGTCTTTGTTTTCAGTTTTCTTGGCATTTTCGACCAATTTTGTAAACCAAGCATTGCCACCTGTTTCAAGGTTGATACCGTTATAGAAAATCAAGTCAGCTTGAGAGGTTTTCTTAACGTCTTCAGGAAGTGGTTCGTATTCGTGTGGGTCTTGACCAACAGGAACGATACTATGAAGATCAATCTTGTCACCAGCGATATTTTTGGTAATATCAGCGATGATTGAGTTTGTAGCAACAACTTTTAGTTTTTGACCAGAAGCAGTATCTTTTTTTCCGCTAGCACATGCGACAAGTGCAATGACGGAAAGAAAGAGTACAAGCAATGTACCTAATTTTTTCATTAGATTCCTCCAGATAGGGTTTCCCGTTATTTAATGATTTTTTTGTTTTTCAGTTTCAAGTATCGTTGTTTAGGAGAGATAAAGAAACTGATTAGAAAGAAGCTGGCGGATGTGAGCACGATGCTGGATCCTGCTGCGAGATTGAAGCTATAGCCGATAAAGAGTCCCAAAACAGAAGCGGTTGCCCCTAGGGTTGATGAAAGGAAAATCATGCTCTTTAGGCTATTAGCATAAAGGTAAGCCGTCGCAGCTGGGGTGATCAACATGGCTACGATAAGAATAGTTCCAACACTTTGCATGGCGGTGACTGACACAAGGGTCAAGAGCACCATGAGCAGATAGTGGTAGAAATTGACGGGCATTCCCATGGCTTTAGCCAGGAGCTCGTCAAAGGATGTAATCAATAGTTGTTTAAAGAAAATCCCGATAATCAAAAGAATCAATGCCCCAACACCGATGGTGATCCACATGTCCGTATCTTGGACAGCGAGGATATTCCCAAAAAGGATATGGAAGAGGTCTGTCGAACTCTTGGCAACACTAATCAAGATGACACCTAAGGCTAAGAAAGATGAAAAGGTAATACCAATGGCGGTGTCACTCTTGATGATAGAGTTTCCCTTGATGTAGGTAATGATGATGGAAGCCATCAAACCAAAGATGATCGCTCCAATAAAGAAATCAATTCCCAGGATAAAGGAAAGGGCTACGCCGGGCAAAACTGCGTGAGAGATAGCATCTCCCATGAGAGACATCCCACGTAGGATGATAAAACATCCCACAGCTCCAGCAACAACTCCGATGACAATAGCTGTTATCAAGGCGTTTTGTAGGAAATGGAAATTTTGCAATCCATTGATAAATTCTGCTATCATAGGTCACCTCCATTGAAAAAGAGTTTGCTACCGTAGGCCTTTTTAAGATTGGCTTCGGTAAAGGTTTCTATAGTCGGACCAAGGTCTATTAATTCTCGATTGAGAAGCAAAACTTGGTCGAAATAATGGGGGACTTTGCTGAGGTCATGATGGACGATGAGAACTGTTTTACCAGATTTTTTTAGGTCTCTCAGCGTGTTCATGATAATCTCTTCACTAACCGAGTCAATCCCGACAAAAGGCTCATCTAAAAAGATGTAGTCAGCTTCCTGCACAAGGCAGCGGGCAATCAACACACGTTGGAATTGTCCTCCTGAGAGCTGGCTGATTTGGCGATCAGCATAGTCTGAAAGTCCAACGATTTCAAGAGCCTCTGCCACTTTTTTCCAGTGGCTGGCCTTTAAAGTGTGAAAAAGCGGGATAGATGGATAGAGTCCCAGTGAGACACATTCCTTGACCTTGATAGGGAAATTGTAGTCGATATGGATTTTTTGCTCGACATAGGCAACTCGATGTAAAGATTTCTTGACTTCTTTGTCGTCGAGAAAGGCCTGACCTTCATGTGGGATAATTCCCAACATACCTTTTAATAAAGTTGATTTTCCAGCACCATTTGGACCAATAATTCCGGTAATCGTTGGTCCTTGGAGCACTAGTGAAATATCCTTTAGTGCCAACGTTTCTTTGTAGGAGACACTGAGGTTTTCGATACGTATCATACAGTTGTATTCCTCCTGCCTTTTAATATACCTTAAAAAAAAAATTAAGTCAAGTTAATTTTTGAAAAATTTAAAATAATAACTGAAAAACGAAGAAAAAAGAGAAACCATTTTTAATTGCATTCCCAAGTGTTTTTTGCTAAGCTAAGAATAAGTGAAAAATGAAAGCGAGAACAAGATGACACGTTATCAAGATGATTTTTATGATGCTATTAATGGCGAATGGGAAAAAACAGCTGTCATTCCAGCTGATAAATCTCGAACAGGTGGTTTTATTGACCTTGATGAGGAAATTGAAGAGTTGATGCTGGCAACAACGGACAAGTGGTTGGCAGGAGAGGATGTCCCAGAGGATGCTATCCTCGCAAACTTTGTTAAGTACCATCGCATGGTACGCGATTTTGATAAGAGAGAAGCAGATGGGATCAAGCCCGTCCTTCCTCTGCTCAAGGAATATCAGGATTTGGAGAGTTTTGCAGATTTTACCAGCAAACTGGCAGAGTTCGAACTAGCTGGTAAACCAAACTTCCTTCCATTTGGTGTATCGCCAGACTTTATGGATGCCAGAACCAATGTTCTTTGGGCCAGTGCTCCAGGAACAATCTTGCCAGATACAACCTACTATGCTGAAGACCATCCTCAACGTGAGGAGCTCTTGACTCTTTGGAAGGAAAGTACAACGAATCTTCTCAAAGCCTATGATTTCTCAGACGAGGAAATCGCAGACTTACTAGAGAAGAGATTGGAATTGGACCGTCGTATCGCAGCAGTGGTTCTTTCAAACGAAGAAAGTTCAGAATATGCCAAACTCTACCATCCATACGCTTATGAAGAATTCAAAAAATTTGCTCCTGCCCTACCTTTGGATGACTTCTTCCAAGCAGTGATTGGACAAACTCCAGATAAGGTTATCGTAGATGAAGAACGTTTCTGGCAAGTAGCAGAGCAATTTTATAGTGAAGAAGCGTGGCCTTTGCTTAAGGCAACCTTGATTTTGGCTGTGGTGAATCTTTCAACCAGCTATCTCACAGACGAGATTCGTGTCTTGTCAGGTGCCTATGGACGTGCCCTTTCAGGTGTTCCAGAAGCTCAGGACAAGGTCAAGGCAGCCTATCACTTGGCCCAAGGTCCCTTTAAGCAAGCCCTTGGTCTCTGGTATGCGCATGAAAAATTCTCCCCAGAAGCTAAGGCAGACGTAGAGAGAAAAGTGGCGACTATGATCGACGTTTATAAGGAACGTTTGGCTAAGAACGACTGGCTCACTCCTGAAACGCGTGATAAGGCCATTGTCAAACTCAATGTCATCAAGCCTTATATCGGTTATCCAGAGGAATTGCCAGAACGCTACAAGGACAAGGTAGTGGACGAAACTGCCAGTCTCTTTGAGAATGCCCTAGCCTTTGCGCGTGTGGAAATCAAGCACAGCTGGAGCAAGTGGAACCAACCGGTTGACTACAAGGAGTGGGGGATGCCAGCTCACATGGTTAATGCCTACTACAATCCTCAGAAGAACTTGATTGTCTTCCCAGCGGCCATTTTACAGGCTCCATTCTATGACTTGCATCAGTCGTCTTCTGCCAACTATGGTGGTATTGGTGCTGTTATTGCCCATGAAATCTCTCATGCCTTTGACACAAATGGTGCTTCCTTTGATGAAAATGGTAGCCTCAAGGATTGGTGGACAGAGAGTGACTATGCTGCCTTTAAAGAAAAAACGCAGAAAGTTATCGACCAGTTTGATGGGCAAGAATCTTACGGTGCAAGAATCAACGGAAAACTAACTGTATCAGAAAACGTTGCTGACTTGGGCGGGATTGCTGCAGCCCTTGAAGCAGCCAAGAGAGAACCAGACTTCTCAGCTGAAGAATTTTTCCACAACTTTGCTCGTATCTGGCGCATGAAAGGCCGTCCAGAATTGATGAAACTTATGGCCAGTGTCGATGTGCACGCGCCTGCCAAACTCCGTGTCAATGTGCAAGTGCCAAACTTCGATGACTTCTTTACAACATATGATGTCAAAGAAGGCGACGGCATGTGGCGTTCACCAGAGGACCGTGTGATTATTTGGTAAGACAAAAACCAAGGAATTTTTCCTTGGTTTTTTGTTTGCTAGAAAAAGGGATTAAAGGTCTTCTCGTGAGCGATAGTCGTAGCTGGACCATGCCCAGGATAGACATCGTAGTTAGGAAGTGTGAAGAGTTGCGTCTGAATGCTATGGAGGAGTTGTTCCGTGCTACCTGTAGGAAGGTCTGTTCGTCCGATGGTTTCACGGAATAGAGCATCTCCAGTCAAGACTAGATGGGCATCATGAAAGACGATAGAAACGCCGCCGATAGAGTGCCCTGGGGTAGGTAGAACTGTAAAACGAAATTCCTCAAGCTGGTATTCCTCATGAAAGGCAAAGGTGTGTTCTGCAGGTTTTGCGACCACATCTGCCATATCATCGTGACGAGGGAGACCAGAGAGATTATCGACTGGAGTATAAAGCCAAGATGCTTCACTCTCTGCTACATAAACTGGGGGATTTCCAAAAGTCTCACGAACCAAGTCTAGACTCATAATATGGTCGTAGTGGGTGTGGGTCAGGAGAATCGCGCAGACTGGTTTGTTGATTTTTTCGATAGTCATGCGAATAGCTTCCCAATGGCTACCTGGGTCAACCACAATCAGGTGTTGGTCCCCTTCTAGATAATAAGTGTTTTCATAAGCAACGGGATTCACGGTTTTATGGATTTTCATACTGGCTCCAATCTCAAAGAATGTACTAAACTAAGTATAGCACAGAAGAGGGAAATAAAGTGAAAAGAAAGTCCCTCTTTTGTGTTAGAGGGACAATGATCTTATTTAAACTTGAAACCTTCGTAAATGAGTTCTGCTTTGGGATTCTTTTTCTTAATTTGCTTGGCAAGGGCCTTCATCATAGGAAGAGGTCCACACATATAGACTGTAGTCTGGTCAGGGATTTCTTCTTGATCCAAAGTCAGGTATTCTTTTTCATTGCTATCGACTAGCTGCAGGTCAAAGTTAGCATTTTGACGGGCGTAGTCACGAAGTAGATCTAGGTAGACAGCATTTTCCTCTCCACGGAAACTATAGTAGAAACGAACGTTCCTGTCTAGGATAGGATGCTCCCGGATATAAGAGATGAAAGGTGTCATTCCAATTCCACCTGCGATCCAGATTTGCTGCTTTGGACCATGTTCCATAGTCATATGTCCATAGGCGCGATCAACTGCAACCTTGCTACCAACTTGAAGATTGTCATAGATATTCTTGGTGTGGTCACCAGAGTTTTTTATCGTAAAATAAAGAGTTCGTCCTTGCCCTCCTGAGATGGAGAAAGGGTGTGGAGCAGTCTCAAAACCTTTTTGGAAAATTTTTAGAAAGGCAAATTGCCCATATTCGTAAGTGAAAGGATGACTGAGTTCTATTTCAATTTCAGTCGTATTGTGGTTGAGGCGTTTGATTCCTACGATTTTTCCAAGATAGGTGAAACCGATCTTTTGATAAAGGAAAATAATATAAAATCCTGCAAGCAAGCCTAAAATAGCATAGATTCCAAAGATAAGACCTAGGAAACTAAAGGAGAGAAGGCGATTTCCCATGATCATCAAAACATGAAAGAGGCCAAAGATATAAGCTAGATAAACCAATCGATGAATCCATCTCCAAGCTTCATACTGGATATATTGTCCCAGATAGGCAACCAGAACGATGCTGATAAAGATATAGATAGCGATATTTCCAAACTGGGCGGCCAAATGCGAACCCCAGAGACCGCCCATGCTAAAGTTGTGTAGGGTTAGTAGGAGAATGGATAGAAAAGCGGTGAATTTATGAGCTAGATACATCTTTTCAAGTCCGTTAAACCAAGCCTCAAGCAGGGGTAAACGGCTAGCTAGTATAAAAGTAAGTGAGAGGGTAGTGAGAGCTAAACCAGGGATTAGAAACTGACTAACACCTGAACTGAGCCAAGCTAGGATAGTCAGAAGCATACTAAGTCCGATAAATAAAATACCTTTTAATGATTTCATAGTAGAAGTCCTTTCATGGATTTATCTTATATTAGATGTAATAAGATTTGTTACATTTTAACAAAAAAAGAATCTCTAGTCAAGGTTTAGATTCTAGGCCTCTAAGTCAAATCTTCATGATAATCTATAAATAATGGCTAAGAAATATACTGTTAAATTGGTGCACTTCTTATAGAAAATTTTTTGTTATAACAATGTAAGACTTGGGAAAATTTAACTTCTACAAGACTCTAAAAAATAAATTGATACATCAAAGTGTATTTTATTTAATTATAAGATAAATAGTTCCTGGAATTTACACGCTGTAAACCTGCATGAATATTGGTTTTTTAAAGTATTTACCATTAAATTATTTTTGTATTTTTCTAAAATAAAATTATATAAATTGTTGAAAAAGATAGGAAAAAGTGTTAGTATGAATATGCATATTGAATACAAGGATATAATCCTTTTAGAATAATGAAATTTAAGGACCATTTTTTGAGTAGGGAAGAAATTTCGTTTTTTTTTTCTATATTTCAATATCGATATAATAAAAATAGGAAGGTTGTGTATCTTATGAAGAGTAAGCAACAGGATTTTAGAACGGAGAAGTACATTCGTTATGGCATTCGGAAGTACAGCTTTGGGGCAGCGTCGGTGGCAATTGCGGCCGGTTTGATGATGTTCCTAGGTAATGGTGCGGTATCGGCAGCGGAAGTACAAGGTGCAGATGCAACAGTGGCAACGACAACACCAGTAGCAACAAAGGAGTCGGAGTCAACTATAACGGCGGAGAAATCTGAAGCTAAGGCGTCAGAAAAAGTAGTAGAGACTAAAAAAGTTGATAAGACTGCTCTGACTAAAAAAGTAGTTGAGTTAGAAGCGAAGATTGCATCTGCAAAGAAAGCTGATGCAACAGCGATAGCTACTGCAAATGAAGTATTGACTGCGGCAAAGGCAGTTCTTGCAAACGAAACTGCAAAACAGGCTGATATCGATGCAGAGCATGCTAAAGTTGAAGCTTTGATTACAGTTGTAGTTGAGTCAGACGAAGCTGGGAAACAAGTTGAGGAAACAGCAGCAACTACAGCAGTCAAACCAGTGGCGACCACTGCTACAGAAAAAGCAGAAAAAGCAGAAGAAACAAAAGAAGCAGAAGAAACTGTCAAACCAGTCCAAGAAGCTAAAAAAGTCTTAGAACAAGTTACCTCTGAAGCTGAGGTAACCAATGTTTTAGCAACTGAAGCAATCCGGAAAAATCAGCTTGAGGCTGAAAACAAAGCGGCAATTGAGGCGGCGATAACTAATAATAAAGAAGTTATTGCGGAAGCTAAAAAAGTGTTAGTTACGGATAGCGTTACAGCTAGACAAGGCAATGAACAATTGTCACGTTTGAACGAGTCAATTCTTGCAGTATATAATGAACTAAAAAAAGCAGGAATCGGAAAAGATGGAAACTTCGGAGTAGCTTTGGCTGCTCAAGATTTCTATGCTGAAGAGGGTTCTAACACAACTCATGCATCGGAAACAAACGCTGCAAATCATACTGGTAAAGATACCTATACAATTCCAGTACAAGAAATTAAATTAATTACGGGTACTGATGCTACAGGGTTAGAGATAGAAGTCTATTCTAATCAGCGGACTGGTGAAGATACCAATGCTGGAAATGGGATGCATACAGAACAGGGTGGAAAAACTGGTCATAACAACAAAGGACGTGTAGACTATCCATTAACCCCTGATGCCGCTAAAAAGTTAGCTGAAGAAGCACCACTTTGGAGAAATAAACTCCGTGCGGATGGGTCAAGAATTTCAAACTCTGCGACGTCAATATACTCTGCTAACGGTGGTTATGAATACCTAGCTACAGAAATTTATGGCTATGGGTATGAACAAGGAGTTGACAGAGTTTATATTAAAGGTTTGAAAGATCGTATTGCAGTTACAGAAAAAGCTAAGCAAGCTGGTTGGAGTCTTACCTCTGTAACACCAACTAACCTTGTACCAGGTGTTACTTATGATGAGGCGACAGATACCATTCAAGGTAAAGTAGTTGCTGGTATTGAAAATGGAGTGTATGACTTACGATTCAATATTACTGCAACGAATACAGATGGGCGGACTGTCACCTTCCAAATTCAGAATCTACGTGCTGGTTGGGTAGGTTGGCAAGATAGCACACCTCCTACAATTCAGTCAGATTCAGCTCGTTATGATAGAACTGTTGGTGATGATGCGAATATCAATCTTCGTTTTCATGATTCTTCGGGAGCTAGTGCGATACCTGGCAATTCAGCAGGAAACTATGACTATACAACTGCTGAAGGTAAAGTAGTTAAAGTTCGTCAAAATTCTTCTAAAGCAGTCACAGGTGTCTCAGGCTACAACACTATAGGAGCAGAATTAGATGATTCTAAAGTGTTGATTCCTGGCACCAACTATACTGTAACAAACAGTACTGCTGAAGAGCAAAAAGCTGCTGGAACCAACATGGGTAATGCTGTCATTGGAGGTAAGGTGACAGAGGCAGGTATCTATACTGTTTCAGTATTTGCTAAAGATTATGATAAATTATCTAATAATACGACATGGAATCAGTCAGGTCAAGAGGCGCACGGTTCTATTACTGTAGTTGTTAAGCCTAAAGTTGAAGTTCAAAACGTTGAAACCTATTCAACAACAGTTCCTGTTAAAATCTCGAAAGGTGCTACAAGTGCTAAGGTTACAATGCCAGATGGAACTGTAACAAACTTGAAAGCCGTTAATGGTAAATGGCTTGTGGATAGTGGTTCAACCAATACAGCGGTTACTGAAAATCAAGAACTAGGTGCTGTAGATTCAAATACCGTCTTTAATATTCCAGTCACGTCAGAGGCAACTGCAAAAGTTGGTGTTGATAATATCAAAGTAGAAGCATCAGCTGAAAATGTTAAGGGAACTTTCTTACGTGAGCGAGTTGAATTGAATGGAACTGATGGGCAAAAACACACTGCAGTTTTAAATAGTACATCTGGTCACTGGGAGCTTCCTGCTGACTATGCCGAAGTGAAAACAGCAAATGGAGATGGGACTACAACTTGGACGAAACGCCAAGTATACACTGAAGCGAAACTAGATGGCGGTATGAAATTCTTCATTTACGAATATACTCGTCAACTTGATAAAGATGGAAATGTAACAAGTGTAACGACTCCTGATCGTCCAATGACGGAATATGTTTCTCAAAATACTAACCAAGCTGGCGATGGTATGTCAGTAACTATTACTTTTGACAAACATTCAAACACATGGACATCATCAGATGGAACGGAAGTTACTGCTAAAAAGTTGGGTGATGATTCATGGGAAGTTCATACTAAATCAGGTTTTGGTGGAATCATTAGAGGAACAATCGCAACTAACTCAGATGTTGCGACTGTTGTCAATACGAAACCAATTGCAAGCTCACAAGATTATACTTCTACTAAAGGAACTGCGGTAGATCTCCGTAATGAAGCAAAAGCTGCAGTGACAATCTCTGATGCAGAAGATACTAAGTACGGAAAAACAACTTACATTACTCGTATTACAGTAACATCTCCTTCAGGAGTTCAGAAGGTTTATGACACTAAACAAGATGCAAACAACTATAATCTTGCTAGTGGTTATACACTGAGTGAAGTGGGAGTCTATACAGTAACAGTTGAAGTTATTGATAGTAATGGCAATTACACAACAGATGCTACAATAGGTGGAACTGAATCTGGTGTGGATCATGGGGCTGGCTCATCAACCGCTACAACAACTTACCACATCACAGTAACAGACACGATTGAAGGTCATAATGTAACATCCACAGATGTTCAAGGAGCGACTCAAACAGGTACTCCAACCTTTACATCTGTTGGTGATGGCTCACCTGTGGCACCAAGTGCTACTTCACCTGCTAAGTTGGTAGATCCTACCACTGGTAAGTTAGTTGACCAAGTAACAATTGATGGTCAAGGAACATACACAATTAATAATGAAACTGGTGTTGTGACATTTGTTCCGTTGAAAACATTCACAGGTACAGCAACCCCAGTGACTGTATCATTAACAGCAACTCTTGGTCAAGATAAAGATGGACAACCTATTACCGCTACAGCGACAGCAACATATACTCCAACTGTTACACCAGTTACTCCAACAGCAACTCCTGCAGAATCAACTGGTATCCAAGGCGCTACTCAAACAGGAACGGTAGCATTCAAAGAAGGACACTCTGTTGCTCCAATCAAGCCGAACTCAGCTGTTCTTCTTGATAAGAATGGTACTCCGGTAGCACCTGGAGCTTCAGTAGATGCTTTGGATGAGAATGGTAACAAAGTAGGGGAATATACAATTGACCCAACTTCAAATACTGTAACATTCAGTCCAACCGATAAGACTTACAAAGGTAAAGTCCAACCTGCAACAGTTCAGGCTGAAGATGAGAATGGTACAAAAGTTAAGACAACTTATACTCCACATATTGTAGGTGTTACTCCAACAGCAGAACCTGCTAAGTCAGTTGATGTCCAAGGAGCAACTCAAGAAAGTACAGTAACATTCAATGGTGGTACGACTACACTGGATGGTAAACAGGTGACTGTAGATATTGACCCAGCTACTTTCACTCTTTTAGATGAAACCGGAACTCCAGCAACATCTGTTCCAGCTAAAGACCCTAGTGGAAATGTTATTGGTACATATACTCTGAAAACAGTTGGTGAACAAGCCGTTGCAGTCTTTACCCCAACTGATAAGACTTATAGTGGTGAAGTTCAACCTGTGCTTGTACAGGCTAAAGATAAAAATGGTATTCCGGTTGAAACAACTTACACACCATTGATTACGCCAGTTACACCAACAGCAACTCCAGCAACTTCTGAAAATATTCAAGGAGCAACACAAACAGGCACTCCTACGTTTGTTCAAGGTGATGCAATTGCACCAATTAAACAAGGTTCAGTAAAACTTCTTGATAAAGAAGGAAATGAAGTTCCTGCAGGTCAGACAACTCCAGCTTATGCTGAAGATGGGACTACTGAAATTGGTACATTTTCTATTGATCCAACAACTGGAAAGGTAACCTTTAGTCCAACGGATAAATTGTATTCTGGTAAGGTTACTCCAGCAACTGTGCAAGCAGAAGATGAAAACGGAACTAAAGTGACGACAACTTACACGCCACAAATTATCCCAGTAAATCCTATTGGAGTTCCTGCGACTTCTGAAGATGTTCAAGGTGCAATTCAAACTGGAAAACCAGAATTCCAAGGTGGAACTGCAGTTGTCAATGGAAAAGAAGTTACTGTTGAGATGAATGACACTGTTCCAGCTAAATTGATTGATTCTAAAACTGGAAATGTTGTGGATTCTATCACTATTCCGGGTGAAGGTACTTATACTGTAGCACCGGACGGAACAGTAACCTTTGTTCCTGAAAAAACCTTTACAGGTCAAGCATCAGGCGTTGAAGTTTTACGTGAAGACAAGAATGGAACCCCCGTTACAGCAAGCTACACTCCAGTTGTTAAGGCAGCAATTCCAACAGCTACTGATGCTGTTACAGAAGACATTCAAGGTGCAACTCAAAAAGGAGTGCCTACATTCCTAGGTGGTAGGGTTACTGTTAATGGAGTGGAAAAAATTGTTCCTATTGATGAAACCAAGGGTCTTGAACTTATTGATCCAAAAACAGGAAAACCAACAGATCAACCAATTGTCATTCCAGGCGAAGGAACTTATACTGTAAATAATGGTATGGTAGAATTTAAGCCAGAACCACAATTTACTGGGAAAGGAACAGGCGTAGAAGTTCAACGTGTAGATGAGAATGGAACTCCTGTAAAAGCTAAATACACTCCAGTTGTTAAACCAGCAACTCCAACAAGTTCGGATGTTATTACAACAGATGTTCAGGGTGCAACTCAATCAGGAACACCAACATTTGAAGGTGGAAAAGTCAAAGTTAATGGTATTGAGAAAACTGTTGAAATTGATGAAACAGTCAAACCAACGTTTGATGATGGTACAAAAGAGAAGACAATTCCAGGTGAAGGTACATATACTATTGATGAAACTGGAAAAGTAACCTTTACTCCCGAGAAGACATTTACAGGTCAAGCAACAGGTGTGACTGTTAAGCGTGTTGATAAGAATGGAACCCCAATTACAGCTAAGTATACCCCAGTTGTTATCCCGGTTACACCTACTTCAAAAGATTCTAAATCAGAAGGTCCGAAAGGACAACCTCAATCAGGAACACCAACATTTGAAGGCGGAAAAGTAACAATCAATGGTAAAGAAATTCCGGTAGAAATTGATGAAACAGTTAAGCCGACCTTTGACGATGGTACAACAGAGAAGAAGGTACCAGGTGAGGGTACATATACTATTGATGAAGCTGGAAAAGTTACTTTCACACCAGAGCCAGAATTTGTAGGTCGAGCAACTGGAGTAACAGTTAAACGTGTTGATAAGAATGGAACCCCAATTACAGCTAAATACATCCCTACTGTACGTCCGAATACTTCATTTGTTGATACTAAAGGAAATATCCTAGCACCAAGTGAAGATGGTTCGCAACCGAAGAAAGATATTCCAGGATATAAAATTGTTGAAACTAAGGTTGATGAAAAAGGCAATGTGGTCCACGTTTATGAGAAGGTTAAGACCAGTCACAAGGATAAGGAAGGCAATGAAATTCCAGGCCACCCAACCGAAGACGGTGAACAACCTAAGAAAGATATTCCAGGCTACCGCTTCGTAGAGACCAAGAAACTTCCAAATGGAGATACAGAGCACATCTACGAAAAAGTGAAGACTAGTCACAAGGATAAGGAAGGGAATGAAATTCCAGGCCACCCAAGCGAAGACGGCGAACAACCTAAGAAAGATATTCCAGGCTACCGCTTCGTAGAGACCAAGAAACTTCCAAACGGCGACACAGAACACGTTTATGAGAAGGTTAAGACCAGTCATAAGGATAAGGAAGGGAATGAAATTCCAGGTTATCCAACCGAAGACGGTGAACAACCTAAGAAAGATATTCCAGGTTACCGCTTCGTAGAGACTAAGAAACTTCCAAATGGAGATACAGAGCACATCTACGAAAAAGTGAAGACTAGTCACAAGGATAAGGAAGGGAATGAAATTCCAGGCCACCCAAGCGAAGACGGCGAACAACCTAAGAAAGATATTCCAGGCTACCGCTTCGTAGAGACCAAGAAACTTCCAAACGGCGACACAGAACACGTTTATGAGAAGGTTAAGACTAGTCATAAGGATAAGGAAGGCAACGAGATTCCAGGCTATCCAAGCGAAGACGGTGAACAACCTAAGAAAGAAATTCCAGGTTACCGCTTCGTAGAGACCAAGAAACTTCCAAACGGCGACACAGAGCACGTTTATGAGAAGGTTAAGACTAGTCACAAGGATAAGGAAGGCAACGAGATTCCAGGCTATCCAAGCGAAGACGGCGAACAACCTAAGAAAGATATTCCAGGCTACCGCTTCGTAGAGACTAAGAAACTTCCAAATGGAGATACAGAGCACATCTACGAAAAAGTGAAGACTAGTCACAAGGATAAGGAAGGGAATGAAATTCCAGGCCACCCAAGCGAAGACGGCGAACAACCTAAGAAAGATATTCCAGGCTACCGCTTCGTAGAGACCAAGAAACTTCCAAACGGCGACACAGAACACGTTTATGAGAAGGTTAAGACTAGTCATAAGGATAAGGAAGGCAATGAAATTCCAGGTTATCCAAGCGAAGACGGTGAACAACCGAAGAAAGATATTCCAGGTTACCGCTTCGTAGAGACTAAGAAACTTCCAAACGGTGACACAGAACATGTTTATGAGAAGGTTAAGACCAGTCATAAGGATAAGGAAGGCAATGAGATTCCAGGCCACCCAAGCGAAGACGGTGAACAACCTAAGAAAGATATTCCAGGCTATCGCTTCGTAGAGACTAAGAAACTTCCAAACGGGGACACAGAACATGTCTACGAAAAAGTGAAGACCAGTCACAAGGATAAGGAAGGCAATGAAATTCCAGGCCACCCAACCGAAGACGGTGAACAACCTAAGAAAGATATTCCAGGTTACCGCTTCGTAGAGACTAAGAAACTTCCAAACGGCGACACAGAACATGTCTACGAAAAAGTGAAGACCAGTCATAAGGATAAGGAAGGCAATGAAATTCCAGGTTATCCAACCGAAGACGGCCAACAACCTAAGAAGGATATTCCAGGCTACCGCTTCGTAGAGACTAAGAAACTTCCAAACGGCGACACAGAACATGTTTATGAGAAGGTTAAGACCAGTCACAAGGATAAGGAAGGCAATGAGATTCCAGGCCATCCAACCGAAGAAGGTGAACAACCTAAGAAAGATATTCCAGGCTACCGTTTCGTAGAGACTAAGAAACTTCCAAATGGCGACACAGAACATGTCTACGAAAAAGTTGTTACTGCCCCTCAACAAAAACCGACTGAGCAATCTCCAACTACTAAAGCAACCAAAGAATTACCTAATACTGGTACGGAAGATCATGCAGCTTTGGCAGCTCTAGGAGTACTTGGTTTGATGAGCGGATTTGGACTTGTGTCTCGCAAGAAAAAAGAAGACTAATTCTATACTCGAGATTCTAAGTAGTATCCATTAGTTTCTGAAACAAAAAACCAACTAATCATTAGGTTAGTTGGTTTTTGTCTATTCTCGATTTTTCCAAGCTTGGTAGCGAGTGTCAATCAAGAGTTGGGTTAAGCGTCCCATGGTTTCTCTTTCTTCGGGAGTGAGGGATTGGGCTTGGACAAAGAGATGGTGAATGTGTTCAATGACCTTGAAGGAAGAAAGGTCGTTGATAGAAGAGATGCCTGCATCGAGAATGATTCCAAAAAATAGGTCAAAGTAGAGCTGCAGTTCAGTATCAGGGACCGTCTCCACCCATTCCTTGAAGGTGGTATCGACTTGCTGGCTGTCACTATTGGTCTCGTCTAGTTGGACAAAGTTCTTATCTTCAACCTGCCAACTAAAAGTGTCATGCTGAGCAAGGCCACCTAGAGCGATGCTTCGAACGACGATTTTTTTGTTCGGAATTTCCAACATCATTCCGATGATAGACCCTTGCGGGATAAACACTTTCGTTCTTTCCATCATGTTTTGATAGCCTGGTGTTTCGGTTAGTTCCTTGTGAAGTCCAGGTGCATCAAAAGTATAGACAGAGATAATGTTTTTCTGCAAGTTTGGATCAAGTTGACTGGCAGCATAGACAGCTAAATTGCCCCCTTTTGAGTGTCCTGCTAGGACAACCTTTTGGTTAGGATGTTGAGCAAAAAAGTCCTGTAAATACTGGAGGGCATGTTTTTGAGCTGGAATTTCCTTCATATAGGTCATATGGAAATCTTCTTTCCAACCGATGATACTGTCATCCGTCCCACGAAAAACAAGCAAATAAGTATCGAGACTGATACGATAAGTCATAGCCGCAAACTGTTTTTGCAATTCAGGATTGATATCATTGATAAAGTTTGAGAGTTTGCAATTTTTAAAGCGTTTGTGTTGAGAGAGTTGGTCCAACAACTGGAGGCGGTTCTTATTGGTCAGCATAGTCTTTTCTCTAGGGATTTGAGGTGCTAAATCTATGAGACGCTTTGGTTCTTGGGTAACTACATCATCAAAAGGAAGATAGGTTAATTCGGTCAAGGCAAGAACATCTAACTCATTCACGGGGAGATCATAAAAGGAATCGTATGCTACATCATTCAGGTAGTCAAAAATATTGGCCATAAAAGCTCCTTTCTCTATGTTTATCCTATCACATTTACCTAGAATTAGCTAGTAGGCTTGTTCGAATGACCTAGTAGGGTTTGATTGAAATACATAGAAGATAGATTGCTCCTATTTCAAACCTCTAAACGAGCTTACTTGTATGTTTTTGCTATCAATCCAATTTTCCTTTAAAAAATTCTTCATCTCATTTACATCATCAGGCTGACCTGTGATGAGATAGTTGGCTTGATTGCCGTATTCATCAATAGCACGTTTTAAAAATTCTTGACTTTGAGAAAGTTCCTCGCTAGTTTTATAAGTAAAATTCGGTGTTTTTTGAGCCAGTTCTTTCATCTCATTATCGAAAATAGTAACTCCTTTGTCAAAATGGTTGAGAATAATCGGACATTTACCAGCCCATTCTTTGATAAGGGGGCGTAGAGCAGAAATGCCGACATCAGATGCAAAGCAAACTAGTGGCTTATTCGTATCTTTAACAGTCAAAGAGGAATCCAGCCAACTCATCTCAATCTCACTGCCAGCCGGTAAATGTGTCAAGGTGTTCTTAAAGTTGCTTCCACTATTATGAGTCAAAATGAGAATTTCATCTTCATCAGGTGTAGAGGCAATGGTTAGCCATCGACTAGTTTGCTCTCCGTTAGGTTCATATTTACTAGCAGTAGACGAGGTATCAGGGAGTGTAAACTTAGCATAAGCCCCAGCTTTCCAGATTTGATGACTCGGTTTTGTGATATGAATTAAATATAGATCTCCGCTGGGGTTTTCGATGGATTTTATCGATAATGTCTGGCTTCGTCCAAGATAAGCGATGGCACCCCAAGTTATAATACATAGCGCTCCAAGTGTTGATAGAATGATAATAAACATTTTTTTACCTCTTTTCATTTTTTATGACTCCTGTTCTTAATTTTATGAATGAACTATAAAATAATTCATTCATATCTTTTCAAAAAATAAAGAAATCCATTCTTTATTTTAGAACTCCTTTAATGAAGTTGGTTGCAAGTATTTCAACAGTTTTGCCAATATCTGGAAAATCTTTTTCCGTGATATGCATATCCATATAGTAAAACAGATTATAAACCTGTAAAATATCTTGAATCTTTTCTGGCGAGTACCCTTCAGTCTGCATACGATTTGTAAAAGTTTTAACTAGAAACTGATGAAAAGGATTTGCGACTTTGCCTTCTTCCGAGGAATAGTAGCTGTGTAACTCATCAGCGATGGCAGGATTGTACCATTCTGCAAGGATTTTATTGGAAGAAACGAGAGTTCTGGACTGAGCAAATAGTTGACCAATGAGGTCGATCATGTCAATTTCCCAATCCAGTTCTTTGATCATAGCTTGGCGAACACGGTTGTTTTCATCTATATAGATGTCTAGAAAAATGGCTTCTTTACTCTCGTAATAGTTATAAAAAGAACCAACTGCAACACCAGCTTGCCTAGCAATTTCTGAAATTCCTGTTGCCTTGTAACCTTTTTTCGAAAAAACTTCATAGGCTGCTGTCTTTAAAGATTGTTTTTTGTCCAATAGGATTTAACCTCCTTCGCTTCATGAATGAATAAATTTATTAGTTCATTCATATTCTAACAAATCATGGCTAGCTTGTCAATAAGAAGGCTAGATCTGTTAAATAAGTTAAAGAAACGCTAACAAAATGAGCACAAAAAGGAAAATATAGGATAAGGCTGGAACTATAATTAAAAATAAGGTATGATATCAGTGAGAATGTTCTCTATTTAGCATCTGTTTTCTGATCTGAATTTGGGAAATAGGCTGCTAAACAGTATGAGATACTGATCCGTAAATCTGATATGAAGGGTTTTGATACTTTGAGAAATAACAAAGGAGGAGCGCATGCACAAGATTTTACTAGTAGAAGATGACCAAGTTATTCGGCAACAAGTGGGGAAACTGCTCTCTGAGTGGGGTTTTGAGGTCGTTTTGGTAGAAGATTTTATGGAAGTATTGAGCCTTTTTGTTCAGTCAGAACCTCATTTGGTCCTCATGGATATTGGTCTGCCTCTTTTTAATGGTTACCACTGGTGTCAGGAGATTCGCAAGATTTCCAAGGTACCCATCATGTTTTTGTCTTCGAGAGATCAGGCTATGGATATCGTCATGGCAATCAATATGGGAGCGGATGACTTTGTAACTAAGCCTTTTGACCAGCAGGTCCTCCTTGCCAAAGTTCAGGGTCTGTTGCGCCGTTCCTATGAGTTTGGGCGGGATGAAAGTTTGCTAGAGTATGCAGGTGTGATCCTCAATACCAAGTCTATGGACCTGCACTATCAGGGGGAAGTTCTGAGTTTGACCAAGAATGAATTTCAAATTTTGCGAGTCTTGTTTGAACATGCTGGCAATATCGTGGCGCGTGATGACCTGATGCGGGAACTCTGGAATAGCGACTTTTTCATCGATGACAATACCTTGTCTGTCAATGTCGCTCGCCTGCGTAAAAAGTTGGAGGAGCAAGGTTTAGTAGGCTTTATCGAAACCAAGAAAGGGATAGGATACGGACTGAAACATGCTTGATTGGAAATCATTTTTTCTAGCCTATCTGCGTTCTCGCAGTCGCGTTTTTGCCTATATTTTTTCATTAGGCTTTCTCGTCCTTCTCTTTCAGTTTTTATTTGCTAGTCTAGGAACTTATTTTCTTTATTTCTTTCTGCTCAGTAGTTTTTTGACCTTCTTATTTTTGGCTTGGGATATATTTGCAGAAGCTCAGGTTTACCGTCAGGAAGTACTCTATGCTGAGCGAGATCCCAAGTCTCCTCTGGAATGTGCGCTAGCAGAAAAACTCGAAGAGCGTGAGTCTGAATTGTATCAAAAGAAGTCGGAAGCGCAGAGCAAGTTGACGGATTTGCTTGACTACTACACCTTGTGGGTTCACCAAATCAAGACCCCCATTGCAGCGAGTCGTCTCTTGGTAGCAGAGGTCTCTGATCGGGAGGTCAAGCAGCAACTGGAACAGGAAATCTTTAAGATTGACTCCTATACCAATCTGGTGTTGCAGTATCTTCGTTTGGAGAGTTTCCACGATGACTTGGTATTTGAAAAGGTTCAAGTGGAGTATCTGGTGAAGGAAGTGGTTCGCAAGTATGCCCTTTTCTTTATCCAAAAGGGACTTACGGTCAATCTCCATGACATTGACAAAATCATCGTGACCGATAAGAAGTGGCTGTTGGTCGTCATTGAACAAATCCTCTCAAACAGTCTCAAATATACCAAGGAAGGTGGTTTGGAAATCTATATGGAAGGTCAGGAGCTCTGTATCAAGGATACGGGAATCGGGATTAAAAACAGCGATGTGCTCCGAGTCTTTGAACGTGGCTTTTCAGGCTATAATGGTCGCCTAACCCAGCAGTCATCTGGACTTGGACTTTACCTATCTAAGAAAATTTCTGAAGAACTGGGGCATCAGATCCGCATTGAATCTGAAGTTGGAAAAGGAACAACCGTGCGAATTAAGTTTGCGGAAGTGAACCTACTTATTGAGTAAAAAGAAATGCTAAGAACTTGGAAGAAATCTTTCAAGCTCTTCTTTAGATTTCTATGTAGTGAGAAAATAGGATAGAACAAAGAAAAAGGTAACTGGAATTTTTCCCGTTCACTATCTTTTAAATTGATTGAGTTCTTCAGAGAAAGGTTGTAAAATTTTTGATATAATATCAAGGATGGACTGACGGATGCTTAAAGGATAATTTTCAAAAGAATGACAGGTGAGAAGAAAAATATGTATGATTAAAAAGAAGTCTCTCTACTATCATCCAGGCAGAAAAAAATTATATGAAATAAAAGGAGTAACCAATGACCAGAAATTATTCAACACGTGAATATCGTGAGAAATTATATGATGATCTTCATGTTCGATTAAGAGATACAGTGATTTTGATGTGTGCGATTTTTATTGCCTCTATAGGTTTAAATATGAATTCAACAGCTGTCATTATTGGAGCCATGCTGATTTCCCCTCTTATGACATCGATTGTTGGACTCGGATTTGGTTTAGCTATTTTTGATACGCGTTTAATCAAGCAATCTCTAGAGGTTTTATTTACTCAAGTATTGGTCAGTTTGCTTGTCTCGACTTTGTATTTCTGGATTTCCCCCTTATCTTATGCAAGTAGCGAGTTGATTGCACGAACCTCTCCAACCATTTGGGATGTTCTCATTGCTATTGCTGGTGGGATAGCAGGTGTCATTGGTTCAAGGAAAAAAGAAGCAAACAATATCGTGCCAGGAGTAGCCATCGCAACAGCTCTAATGCCACCTATCTGTACTGCAGGATATGGTTTAGCTAACGGAAATGTACGATTTTTATTTGGGGCTCTCTATCTTTTCTTGATCAACTGTGTCTTTATCATGCTAGCCAACATTATTGGAACAAGAATTTTGATGAGAAAATCTCCCTTAAGTTCATTTAAAGAGCTAAACATTAAAATGAAAATTGGCTTGATATCCTTGATTGTATTATTGGTTCTTCCAGCCAGTTATTCAGCAGTCACTCTGACGATAGATCAAGCGCGAAAAGAAGGGATCAAACAGTTTGTAGGAAAAGAGTTCTCTAATCATACGGTCATTAATCAAGTCTACAAGTCTAGGGACAATGAATTGGTCTTGACAGTTGTTGGAGATCCGATTTCAGAAGAAGAATTAGAAACGCTCCATCAAAAACAAGCCTCTTACGGTATTCAATCTGTTCAATTAAAAGTCAATCAAGTCCATAATTCGACAAAATTAGATAGTGAGATGACCAAGGAAT
>CAUVSV010000016.1:0-37948 GCA_963554735.1 Streptococcus oralis | reverse complement strand
TGCTAATCTTCGTCGTTTTACTCCTTGACTAGCAAACTTACCGCCTCAACATGGTGCGTTTGAGGAAAAAGATCCACCGGCTGGACTTTCTTCAACTCATATCCCAATTCTTGGTAGAGTTTGATATCACGCGCCATGGTTGCGACATTACATGAAATATAAGCGATGCGGTCTGCTCCTGTTTGGGCGCTTGCTTTGATAAAGCTCTCGGTCAAGCCCTTGCGTGGTGGGTCGACCAAGATAACGGTTGGTTGAATACCTTCCTTGAGCCAATTCTTCATTGCATTTTCAGCAGTATCACAGACATAGTGAGTATTTGTAATATTGTTTAATGTAGCATTTTTTTGGCTATTCTCTACTGCTTCTGGAATCACTTCAACACCGTAGACTTCTTTGACATGCTTGGCAACTGATAAACCTATCGTTCCAATTCCTGAGTAGGCGTCAATGACCACATCATCTTCTCTTAACTCCGCAAAGTCAATGGCTGTTTGATAAAGTTTTTCTGCCATTTCTGTATTGACCTGGTAAAAGGCTGGGCCAGCGATTTGGAAGTCATTTCCCACCATCTGGTCGGTAATATAGTCTTGACCATAAAGAGTTTTCCACTCCTTACCAAAAATCGCATTGGTATTCTGCTCATTGATATTTTGCATGACAGACACGATCTCTGGAAACTGCTTGATGAGTTGTTCAATCAATTGCTCAACACGAAAAACTTTAGGACGAGTTGTTACTAAAATCACCATGATTTGTCCTGAATAGTGGCCTCGTCGCACAACGAGGTTTCGAATCAAGCCAGACTGTTCCTTTTCATCATAAGGTTTTAAATCAAAACGACGAAGCAAATCTCGTAAAGCCACAATAACTTGGTCAATGACAGGATTCTGGATGAAGAAATCTTCAAGGGGCATAAGGTCGTGCGAATTTTTACGGAAAAAACCAGTTTCCAAGACACCATTCACTCGACGAACGGGTACCTGTGCCTTATTTCGATACTGGACTGGGTGCCCCATGCCGAGCGTTTCAGAGACCTCTACATCTGTAATGCCAGCAATCTTGTAGAGACTATCTTTGACTTGCTTGCTTTTAAACTTGAGCTGCTCTGGATAGGCAAGATGCCCTAAATCAGCGATACCTGAGCGTAGATAAGCTAGGTCAAGGTCTTGGTTGCGATAGGGTGACTGAACAAGGTATTCTTCAACCTTCCCATAGCCAATCTTTTTGTTGACTTTAAGGACTCGCATGAGGATTTTCTCAGTTGGTAGAGCATTTTCTACAAAGAAAACCAAACCATCTACCTTAGCAACTCCAGCACCTTCATGGGTCAAATCGACAATTTCAACTTCTACAATATCATTTTTCTTTAGCATATTTTTCACTTTCTATCGGCCGACAAAAAAAGACGGCAACATTTCTGTTACCATCTATTATATCATGAAATGACCTAAGCACCAAAACTCTTGAAAAAGTTGACAATGGCTTGCCAAAGGGAGCTAAAGAAGTTGCCCCCGTCTTCTAGCGCTTTATTGGCATCAAAGTTGAGGTTGATATTTTTAAAACTATCTCCAGCTTGAGAGACAATGCTTTCCTTGAGGTCATTTAGGGTTTTAGTGAAATCAGCATTGTTCAAAATGTCGCTCTTTGAGAGATTAAGGGCAAAATTGATGATGATGTTGACCTGGTTTCCTGTTATAACCTGATCAAGTTTGTAGTTTTTTAGTGTGTCTTCAACGATTTTGCGAACATCTTCTTCTGTCAGATTGCCTTTTGCTTCTTTTGCCTTTGCGATTCCTGCCTTGATATCTGCCAAAGCGACATTGAGTTTATTGGCATCGTAGCCTGACTTGTCCTTGTTTTCAGCATTGATATCTGATAAGGCTTTTAGCTCCTCTTGGGCCAAGTCTTTATTGGCTTGCGGTACTTTAGCACCATTGGCCTCTAACGAGTAGTAAATCCCTGCTAGGGCGCTCTCTCCTGTAACTGGAATAGGTGCTGCAACTGTGATTTTGGCATGCTCCACTCCCAGTGTCACTGCAGCGTTACGGTACATATCCTGCGTCACCTTGGTGATATTTTCAGGCGTTTCAATCTTGACTTCTAGAGGCGACTTATCCCCCAGCTTTTGAATCTTAGCTGACGAATAGAGCTGTAGGCTAGCATCATTAGCAACATTCATAATTTTCGAGTAGACATCCGGTGTCATAGTTTTGATATCTTTGGTGTCTTTTGATGCGTCATAGCCAAGTTTGCTAAGAGTTTGGTTTTTCTGGTCTTCAGATAGAGAAGAACCTAGAACATATTCAGGTTGAACATAGGTTTCATCGATTACTTTTTGAACATCAGTTGCTGCGTGGACACTCGTCATAGCTGTTGCGGCCCACAATATTGCAGCACTTGTTAGAAAGAATTTCTTTCTCATGGGGTATTCCCTCCTTTACCTTTCTAGGGTAATAAAACAATCTTAAAGAAAACTTATAGTGAAAAACACCTGGTCAAACCAGATGTTTAGAAGAAATTAAAGAATTTCATGATATAGAGATTAAAGCGAACCTGTCTCGAGTAGTAATAATTTCCACCATTTTCATAGAGTTCGGCACCGTGAAAGATAGAAATAGGGTTAATATAGGTGTAGGTCTTCCCTGTAGTATTACCAAGGATTGGAGCGACCGTTTCTCGGGAGTAACGCTTGGCTAATGCCAGAGTATTTTCCTTGCCATTTTGAGCGATAAAGTCGATATAGGCAGGTCCAAAATTATAGGCTTGAACGGCGGTCCAGACATCTACTCCTTTGCTCTGTGCCAAATAGAGGTTATCTGTTAGTGTTTGTATCCCTTGGCGAATACTAGAGGCATCGTCATTGATGGTATTGGTAGCGCCACTAGCAGACTCACTAGACTGCATGACATCCCGCTCTTTACCCTTCGTTTCGGTATAAATCATGGCGAGCACCAACTCTTCATTTGCTGGAGTATCTCTTTCGCTGAGTATTTCTCGAACCATGGGTTGGTAGGTCATGACTTGTTTAACATCCTGATGGATATGATAAGCTTTGTATCCTGCGAAAAGGAAGACTGCTAGCACAAGCACTCTTCTTATAAATTTAAACATTATTTACTTTGAATATCCTCGATATTTTTGATTAAGATAGAATAGGTTCCATTGTCATTTTGGATAAACTCAACAGACTCTGCGTCTTGGTAAACATTATTTGGAACGATGAGTTCAATTCCATTTGACAAGGAAAGTTTTTGGTTTTCAAATTTCTTGAGCTGACGACTGGCATCAATTTCATCAAACTGGACTGGTTCTGGTACAGCTTCCTTGACTTGGTCGATAAAGCTCAAGCGAGCTGTCAGATTGTTATCAAAAAGGTTATTAGCCAATTTTTCAGGTGACAGTTCATTGCTTTCTTCAAGATTGTTGAAAATCGCTGATTTGACCTTGGATTGAAATTGAAAATCATCTGTGTTAAAGGACTCTGCAATTCTCTGGGCCGTTTTTTCCAGTTCCTTGATGGATTTCTTTGGTGAAATTTTGGGAGCAACAACTAGGAGATTTTCTGAAAAATAATTCAAGAAAGTCCCATTATACTTGATGCGTTTTTCGATGAGATGGTACTTGCGACTTTGAAGATTGACCACCAAGGCCTCATCAGCCCCCGTTCCAAATCCAGGTAGGTTATTCTGAGTTAGCTTGATTGGGTTATCAACTTCTCCACCAAGGTGAGTCAAGGTCTCACGCAGAGCAATTCGCAAAAAAGCGAAATGTTCAACGCCTTCTTTAGAAAACTGAACAAAAACCAAGTCATTGGTCTTAAGATTTTCAGAAATGCTGAACTCCTCTTTCCAGAGATTAGCCAGTGTTACTGATGTCTCCAACAAATCATCTGTGATGTGATTGAAGAAGGGATTTTCTTCTTCGAAAATCCCAGTCTTGGCTTCATCTGAATACACGCGTTCGATTTTTTTACGTAGGTATTCCTCGATTTTTGGAGTGATATTGAGAAATTTATCCGCTAGAAACAGCTCGGTATCATCCGGACTGAACTGATGGATAATGGCTTTCTTAATATAAATGTCCATAAAAGTATTAGTCCTCGTATAGTGGGAAGGCATCTGTCAACGCTTTGACTTCACTTCTCACTTCTTCTAAGACAGCTTCATTTTCTGCATTCTTAAGGGTTTTAATGATGAGTTCAGCCACTTTACGGCTTTCTTCTTCACCAAATCCACGTGCAGTGATGGCTGCTGCTCCGATACGAATACCACTTGTCTTGAATGGTGACAAGGTTTCGTATGGAATTGAGTTTTTATTTAGAGTAATATTAACTTCATCCAGCAAGTTTTGAGCAACTTTTCCGTTTTCTACAACCTTAGTCACATCCACTAGGAAGAGATGATTTTCAGTACCACCTGAGATGATACGGAAATCAGGGTCTTTCAAGAAGACTTCAACCATAGCCTTGCTGTTTTTGATGACATTAGCAGCATATTCCTTGAAGGCTGGGTCCAAAACTTCTTTGAATGAAACCGCCTTAGCAGCAACAACATGCTCTAAAGGACCGCCTTGAATACCTGGGAAAATAGCTGAGTTGATTTTCTTAGCTAGGTCCTCATCATTTGTCAAGATCAAACCACCACGCGGTCCACGAAGAGTTTTGTGGGTCGTTGTTGTAGTGATATGAGCGTATGGTACTGGGCTTGGATGAAGTCCAGCTGCAACCAAACCAGCGATATGGGCCATATCGACCATAAGCTTAGCCCCAACAGCATCTGCGATTTCACGGAATTTTGAGAAGTCGATAATTTGAGAATAAGCTGATGCACCTGCTACGATTAGTTTTGGTTTTACTTCTTGGGCTTGTTTCAAGATTGCATCAAAGTCCAAGAGTTCCGTTTCAGGATCCACACTGTAAGAAACAAAGTTGTAGGTTTGACCAGAGAAGCTAACTGGAGCTCCGTGGGTCAAGTGTCCACCTGCTGCCAAATCCATCCCCATAACGGTATCACCTGGCTCAATCAAGGCCATGTAAGCCGCACAGTTGGCTTGGCTTCCTGAGTGAGGTTGGACATTGGCGAATTTAGCACCGAAAATTTCTTTTGCACGTTCAATAGCTAGAGTTTCTACCACGTCTACTACATCAGTTCCACCATAATAACGACGTCCTGGGTAACCCTCGGCATATTTGTTTGTCAAGATAGACCCTTGAGCTGCCATAACAGCCTTGGAAACCACGTTTTCCGAAGCAATCAACTCGATATTGTTTTGTTGGCGTTCTTCTTCTTTGGCAATAGCATTCCAGAGATCAGCATCGTATGCTTTAAAATCGTCTTTGTCAAAAATCATAGGTCTTCTCCTTTATAGTGTGACTGGTCCTTTAGTTTAATAAAATAAACTAAAAGATGCGAATAAACCGTTTCTGCACTTTATCACAAGTATAACCAACTTTTTCATAAAATGCATGAGCTCCCAGACGATGATCAGCAGAGTTTAAGCGGATAAACCCATAACCCCGTCTTTTTGCTTCTTGATCCAACCCTTGCAGTAAGCTTTTACCGATACCTCGTCCTTGTGCTTGAGGCAAAACCGCTAAGCCTAAAATATTAAATCCTGCTTTGGAATAGAGGGATTCATAAACTTCAGCATGGACATATCCAAGCAGGATACGACTAACTGCATCCTCATAACCAAGTAGGAAATGATGGGAATCCTGAGATAATTTAGCTAGTTGACTAGCTGTGTCCTCTGGACTAAAAGAATAGCCCAAAGCCTCTTGGTTAATCTCACATATAGCATGCACATCTGTTTCTTGCAAATCTCTTAGCATCTCATTCCTCCTCAAAAGAAATCTCTGGCAACTGTGCAAGAATATCTTCTCGCTTAATCGCCCCTTGGCGTAAGATTTTCAGCTTGTCTCCAGACAAATCCAAAATAGTCGAATCCTGTCCAGTTAGAAAAACGTCGTCCTCAAGCCCCAAAACCTCTTGGTCAAAATCCTCTAGAATTTGAGCAAAGGTCACTCCACTTGCCTGACCTGAAATATTGGCAGACGGCCCAATCAAAGGACCTGTCTCTCGAATCAAATCAAGTGTAATGGGGTGACTCGGCATCCGAAATCCGACAGTTGCAAGACCAGAGTTGACCCAATAGGGAACTCGGTCATTGGCTTCGAGGATAATGGTCAAGGGACCCGGTAAAAAGGCATCTACAAGCTTTTGTAGATAAGTTGGCTGATTCTTTGAAAAGTGCAAGATGTCCTCTAGAGAAGCGACATTAAGATTGAGTGCCTTATCTCTAGGACGACGTTTGAGTTGGTAAACATGGTCAACAGCTTTTTCGTCTAAGGCCTTAGCAAAGAGACCATAAACTGTCTCTGTAGGCAAAACAACAGCTCCGCCCTTTTCCAACTCTTGTCTAATCCTGTCCATCATCAACTACAACCATCCTATCTTGACCAAATTGGTCCTTGAGTGTTCGTACCCGTTTTTCAGGAAGATGTTTCCTAAAAAGCGCAGGAACACTTTGACCTTGCTTGTATCCAATTTCAAGGTAAATCTTACCACCATCTGTGAGATAGTCTTTTGCATCTTCCGCAATTCTGCGATAAATAGCTAGGCCATCCTCATCTGCAAAGAGAGCTAGATGAGGCTCCGAATGTAAAACATTCAAACCGACCTCTGACTCATCTTCACGAGAGATATAGGGTGGATTGGATACAATTATATCATATTTTTCAGAAATTTCTGCAAAACAATCAGATTTTTTAAAAAATATATTAAGATTTTGATTTCCAGCATTCTCTGATGCAAGCTCTAAGGCATCTTGTGAAATATCTGCTGCTGTCACTGACCAATCTGGTCTGTTTTTAGCTAATGCGAGAGCTATGGCGCCACTTCCAGTCCCGATATCTAGGATCTTAAACTTATCCTCAGGGTTTTCGGCCAGGATAAGCTCCACCAACTCTTCTGTCTCTGGACGAGGAATCAAAACCCGCTCATCCACTTTTAACTGCATTCCAAAGAAATCTGTCTGTCCGATGATATACTGAGCTGGTTTATGGGATGCTAACTGCTGGAAAATTTCTTCTACAAATTGTTTTTCTGCCTCTGTTACCTCTTGCTGAAGAGCAAAAACAAAGTCCGTAAAAGAGAGATTTTTCAGGCTACGATAGACAAAAGAGAGGCTTTCTGCTTCCTCTCCTTGTTTAATCAACTCTTCTTCAAAATCTGAAAATAATTGAGCTAATTTCATTATTTGTTTAATTCTTCTAATTTTTGTGTTTGGTCATAAAGAACCAAGGCATCCACAACTTCATCCAATTTACCAGACAAAATCGTATCTAGTTTTTGGAGAGTCAAGCCAATACGGTGGTCTGTGACACGGTTTTGTGGGAAATTATAAGTACGGATCCGTTCTGAACGGTCACCAGTACCGATAGTTGACTTACGCTCAGCGTCTTGTTCATCTTGGGCAATCTGAGCAAAATGGTCAGCAACACGCGCACGGATAATCTTCATAGCCTTCTCACGGTTCTTCTGCTGGGTACGTTCTTCCTGCATCTCAACCTTGATATTGGTTGGCAAGTGAACGATACGCACGGCAGTCGCAACCTTATTGACGTTCTGACCACCAGCACCAGATGCGTGGTAAATGTCCACACGAAGATCTTTTGGATCAATATCGTATTCAACTTCTTCCACTTCAGGCATGACAAGCACTGTCGCTGTCGAAGTGTGTACACGCCCTTGGCTCTCTGTTACAGGGACACGTTGAACACGGTGGGCACCTGATTCGTACTTAAGCTTAGAATATACAGATTGACCCGAAACCATGGCAACCACTTCTTTGAAACCACCGACACCATTCATAGAAGCTTCCATGACTTCAAAACGCCAGCCTTGTGCTTCCGCATACTTTTGGTACATAGTTAGAAGGTCTCCGGCGAAAAGTGCTGCTTCGTCTCCACCAGCTGCCCCACGGATTTCAAGGATGATGTTCTTGTCATCGTTAGGATCCTTTGGCAGGAGCAAAATTTTCAATTTTTCTTCATACTCTTCTTTTTCAGCCTTGGCATCTTTGAGCTCTTGCTTGGCCATTTCCTCCAAGTCCGCGTCTCCACCAGATTCCTTAATCATCTCTTCGGCATCAACGATGTTTTGAAGGACTTGTTTGTACTCACGGTAGGCTGTTACCGTATCACGAGTTGAAGCCTCTTCTTTTGAAAGCTCCATGAAACGCTTGGTGTCCGAAACGACATCAGGGTCACTGAGCAATTCTCCTAATTCTTCATAACGGTCTTCTACAGCTTGTAGTTGATCATAGATGTTCATTTTTCTTCATTCTCCTTATTGATTTCAGGGGCAAAATAATGTTTTCGGCAAACCGAGATATAGGTTTCATTGCCACCGATCTGGATTTGTTCGCCATCATAGACTGGCACACCATCTTGAGTTCGCAACACCATAGTCGCCTTTTTCTTACAATACTGGCAAATGGTCTTAATCTCATCGATTTTGTCTGCTAATAGTAAGAGGTGTTTGGAACCTTCAAAAAGTTCATTGCGAAAGTCATTCTTCAAACCAAATGCCATGACGGGTATGTCTAACTCATCAACAACACGAGCTAGGTCGTAAACATGGTGACGCTTGAGAAATTGGGCCTCATCGACTAGGATACAGTAGGGTTTGACTTCCAAATCTCGGATTAAGCCATAGATATCTGTATCATCTTCAATCGCAATGGCTGGGCGTTTCATGCCGATTCGACTCGACACATAGCCAACACCGTCACGCGTATCCAGAGCCGAAGTCATAATCACAACTCCCTTTCCTTGCTCCTCGTAGTTATAGGCCACCTTGAGAATCTCAATCGTCTTACCAGAGTTCATGGTCCCATAACGATAATACAACTGTGCCATGCTTCTATTTCACGTCCATTTCTAAATTTTTGCTACATTCTAGTATATCATAATTTTCTGAAGCTTTAAACGGCAAAATGTGGTAAAATAGAAGAAATCAAAAACTAGTGGAGGAAGCTATTATGCCATTTGTACGCATCGATTTATTTGAAGGTCGCACGCTCGAGCAAAAGAAAGCTCTTGCTAAGGAAGTAACGGAAGCTGTTGTCCGTAACACTGGAGCCCCTCAATCAGCCGTTCATGTCATCATCAACGACATGCCAGAAGGGACTTACTTCCCACAAGGAGAAATGCGCACCAAATAAACCAGCTTAAGCAGTATTGCTTAGGCTTTTTCAATCTCCAAGTAGCATCCATTGAAGAAATAGTCTAATTTTGTTACAATTTGAAGAGATGCTTGGATACCTATCCTAAGAAAAGAAATACAAAAGGAAATAGTATGATTACACGTGAATTTGATACCATTGCTGCTATCTCTACTCCTCTTGGAGAAGGGGCCATTGGTATTGTCCGCTTGAGCGGAACAGATAGTTTTGCCATTGCGCAAAAGATTTTTAAAGGAAAAGACTTGAGCAAGGTTGCAAGCCATACCCTCAACTACGGTCACATCATTGACCCTCAAACTGGTAAGGTCATGGATGAGGTTATGGTTGGGGCCATGAAATCTCCAAAGACCTTTACTCGTGAGGATATTATCGAGATTAACACTCACGGTGGGATTGCGGTGACTAACGAAATTCTCCAACTAGCTATCCGTGAAGGAGCTCGGTTGGCAGAACCTGGTGAATTTACCAAACGCGCCTTTCTAAACGGTCGCGTGGACTTGACACAGGCTGAGGCAGTGATGGACATCATCCGTGCTAAGACAGATAAGGCCATGAATATTGCAGTCAAACAATTGGACGGTTCTCTTTCTGACCTCATTAATAATACTCGCCAAGAAATCCTCAATACACTTGCCCAAGTTGAGGTCAATATCGACTATCCTGAGTATGACGATGTTGAGGAAGCCACTACTGCAGTCGTCCGTGAGAAAACTATGGAGTTTGAGCAATTGCTAACCAATCTCCTTAGAACAGCTCGTCGTGGTAAAATCCTTCGTGAGGGAATTTCAACTGCTATTATCGGCCGTCCCAATGTTGGGAAATCCAGTCTTCTCAATAATCTCCTTCGTGAAGACAAGGCTATTGTAACAGATATCGCTGGTACGACACGAGATGTCATCGAAGAATACGTCAACATCAATGGGGTTCCTCTAAAATTGATTGATACAGCCGGTATTCGGGAAACAGATGATGTCGTGGAACAAATCGGGGTTGAACGCTCCAAGAAAGCCCTCAAGGAAGCTGACTTGGTACTTCTTGTCTTAAACGCTAGCGAACCACTAACCGCCCAAGACCGACAACTTCTTGAAATTAGTCAAGATACTAATCGAATCATTCTTCTCAACAAAACTGACCTGCCTGAAGCGATTGAAACTTTTGAACTTCCAGAAGATGTCATCCGTATTTCAGTTCTTAAAAACCAAAACATTGATAAGATTGAAGAACGCATTAATGACCTCTTCTTTGAAAATGCTGGCTTGGTTGAGCAAGATTCTACTTACTTGTCAAATGCCCGTCATATTTCCTTGATTGAAAAGGCCGTTGAAAGCCTACAAGCTGTTAACCAAGGTCTGGAACTGGGGATGCCAGTTGATTTGCTTCAAGTTGACTTGACTCGTACTTGGGAAATTCTCGGAGAAATCACAGGTGATGCAGCTCCTGATGAACTCATCACCCAACTCTTTAGCCAATTCTGTTTAGGAAAATAAGAAAAATCCATGATCGTTCATTCGGTCATGGATTTTATTGTCTTTATTAGTAATCTGGTCGAAGGACACCTGTTACAGTTGCCTTAGTTGCTTCGTAGTCGCCATCTACGACAACTTTGATGATGCGTTTAGCATCTTCTTCTGGTGCTGGAACTAGAGGTAATCGAGTTGGTCCAGCTTCAAATCCCATATAGTTAAGGACTGCCTTAACTGGAGCAGGACTTGGATAAGAGAAGAGGGCGTTGACCTTAGGAATGAATTTACGTTGAATAGCTGCTGCTTTCTTCATATCGCTTTCTGCAATGGCAGTGAACATCTCGTGCATCTCATCTCCATTTGTATGGGAGGCAACAGAAATAACCCCATCCGCACCAAGGTTCATGGCATGGAAAGCATCTCCATCTTCACCTGTATAAATCAAGAATTCTTCTGGCTTGTGTTCAATCAAATAAGCCATATTTGCCAAGCTGGTACATTCTTTAACACCGATGATATTAGGATGGTCAGCCAAGCGAAGCATGGTTTCTGGAGTTAATTCCACTACTACACGCCCTGGAATGTTATAGATGATAATCGGTAGGTCAGAAGCATCTGCAATCGCTTTAAAGTGCTGATACATTCCTTCTTGAGAAGGTTTGTTGTAGTATGGTACGATAGCAAGTCCAGCAGCGAAGCCACCAAAGTCTGCTACTTCTTTGACAAACTCAATCGAGTCACGCGTATCATTGGTACCTACACCCGCAATCAAAGGAACACGTCCATTAACAATCTTTTGTACAGCCGCAAAGAGTTCCAACTCCTCATCGTGGGTCAAGGTCGGACTCTCAGCAGTCGTTCCAGCTAGAAGAATTCCATCTGTATGATGGGCCAATAAATGCTCAATCAAGGCTGGAATGGCATCAAAGTTGATGGAACCATCCTCATGGAAAGGGGTAATAAAGGCCGTGATGATTTTACACTCTTTTAAATCTTGATAAGACATGAGAAACACCTCTCTATTTCAAAGAAGGAGTTCATATGAACTCCTAAACGATATGACTATTTTAATTCAAATTTCAATTCAGCTGTTGGACGAACCAATCCACGTTCATGAAGAGTTTCTGCAATCTGAACTGAGTTCCAAGCAGCACCTTTGAGAAGATTATCTGAAACAACCCACATGTGGATTCCTTTTTCAGCATCCAAGTCTTTACGGATACGACCAACAAAGGTATCACGTGAACCAACAGCATTGATGGCTTGAGGATAGATTTGATTTGCTACATCATCCTCCAGAACTGCACCTGGGAAGGCTGCGATAGCTGCTTTGACTTCTTCGATTGGAGCCACTTCTTTTGTTTCAATGTAAACAGACTCAGAGTGAGCTGACAAGACTGGAATACGCACACATGTTGCAGACACTGCGATGCTATCATCTTCCATGATTTTCTTAGTTTCCTTGGTCATCTTCATCTCTTCGTAAGTGTAATCATTGTCCGTGAAGACATCAATTTGTGGAAGAGCATTGAAGGCGATAGGATAGTGTTTCTTGTCTCCACCTGAAGGCAAGATTTCGGCATGTAAATCACGTGGATTCACACCATCATTCAAAACTTCACGAAGTTCACGCTGTGTCTCAAGAATTGCTCCCATACCAGCACCTGAAACGGCTTGGTAAGTTGAAACAATGATACGGTCCAAGCCCCATTTTTGACGAACAGGCTCAAGAGCCACCATCATTTGGATTGTTGAACAGTTAGGGCAGGCAATGATTCCGTTGTGGGCATCAAGTGCGTGAGCATTGACCTCTGGAACAACCAATGGTACATCTGGATTTTGACGGAAATAAGATGTATTATCCACTACTACCGCTCCAGCTTGAACTGCGTATGGTGCATACTTAGCTGATGTCGAACCACCTGCTGAGAAGAGTGCAATATCAACACCCTCAAAAGCTGTCTCAGTCGTTTCTTCAATCGTAATATCTTGGTCTTTAAATTTCAAAGTCTTACCTGCTGAACGTGCAGAAGCAAGGTAACGAATTTTATCGATTGGAAGTGTTGATTCTTCCAACATTTTTATCATCTGAGCTCCGACAGCACCTGTCGCGCCGACTACAGCAACTGTATATCCCATAAATAACCTCTTTCGGAATTTTCTAAAAATTTCTATAATAGATGTATTATACTACTTTTTCAAGAAATTGAAAAGCATTTTTAGACTATATTTTCTGAAAACTAAAAATCCCTAGTCATTGACTAGGGATTAAGAGGCATCTTCATGTGATGAGCAGGTTCACACAACTCATCAAGGTCCGCTCCTGCGTTATGACCTCCTTATGCTCAATAGCAGTCCGAAGACTACCTATCGACTCATCGCAGGTTTTATTCTACTATGCTTTGCTGACTTTGTCAAGGCTAATGCGGGGGAAATATAAAAAACTCTCGAAAATCAAGAGTTTTTTTGTCTATCTAATGCTAATTGCCGGGATTGAACCGGCGACCTCATCCTTACCATGGATGCGCTCTGCCAACTGAGCTAAATCAGCTTACCTAAAAAGTATACTATAGTTCTATGTTCTTGTCAAGCGCTCTCTTTTAATTTTCTATAATGAAAAAAGCTAGATTTAGCAAGAATCTAGCTTATAAACTTCTTATTTTGTTAGATCGATTCGCTGTCCCAGTTTACCAATCAAAATCGCTCCCACGATAAGTGATGCAAACTCACCAATTCCAGTAGAGAACCATGTGAAGAAGAAGGGAGCTTCTGTCAAGATATGGAGTTCAGCTGCAATGGTAATCATTGAAATTGAGAATAGGATTGAAAATAAGAAATGATCTTTTCGAATCAAACCATTGAATAAATAGTCTTTCTTATACTTGCTAAAGAGCCAAACACCTAGACTAAGAAAAACTAGAGTAGATCCCCCGCCGACAAAGACATCAATTAGGCCAAAACTAAAGAAATTAGCAATCATACAACCAATCGTCACACCGATGATGTATTTAGGATTGTAAAAAGCCAAAAAATTCATCATCTCAGAAATACGGAACTGGTAAGCGCCATAGCTAATGGCATTCAGTGGTGGGGTAATGGTCAAAACCACATAGATAGCAGCAACAATAGCAATATCTGCCATGTCACGAACAGTTAATTTTTTCATGTTTTCTCCTTTGGCGGTTTCCCGCGTAAAATATGCTTGGTGAAAGAAGCTAAGCACCAAGGGTTGAGTGAATCAACCTTACCAGTATAGCACATTATATGACTTTATGCTATACTAAAATCATGAAAAAACTAATAATAGCTTTCTTTGATAACGAGATTCTCTCCTACCTATTTTTTGGTGGCGCTACGACTTTGGTTTCTATTGTATCTCGTTTACTTATTTACCATATCAGCCACCAGGAAATCCTCGCAACTGCCCTCGCAAATATTATCGGTATTCTTTTTGCCTTTCTCACAAATGATACAATCGTCTTTAAACAAGAGAGGAAGAATTGGCCAATCCGACTAGTTAAATTTTTCTTAGCTCGTCTCTCTACTCTTGGTCTGGACCTTCTTTTAACTTATATCTTCGTTACATCTTATCCTGATATTATTGGCCAGTTTGTCGAATTTAATATAGATAGGGTTAATACGATTGAAACTATCCTAGCACAAATTTTGATCATCATTTTAAACTATATTTTCAGTAAAATCTATATTTTTAAAGGGAACAACTGACCACTTTGAGCGTTCAAGTTGCTTTTTGTCACAATTTAGGATATAATAAATTAGAAAATTAGGAAAGGAATTTATGAAAATGTTAAAGGATCTTAAAGAATTCTTGCTTCGTGGTAATGTCGTTGACCTTGCTGTCGGTGTGATCATTGCCTCTGCATTTGGTGCTATCGTTACTTCATTTGTTAACGATATCATCACTCCACTTCTATTGAACCCAGCTTTGGAAGCTGCGAAAGTACAAAACATCGCTGAGCTTGCATGGAATGGTGTTACATATGGTAAATTCTTGAGTGCTATTATCAACTTTCTCGTTGTAGGTACTGTGCTTTTCTTCGTTATTAAAGCTATGGAAAAAGCGCAAAACCTTCATAAGAAAGAGGAAGTGGTTGAGGAAGCACCTGCTGCTCCAACTGAACTTGAAGTTCTTCAAGAAATCAAAGCTCTTCTTGAGAAAAAATAAAACAGATAAAGGATCTAGCTTAAAGCTAAATCCTTTTTTCTTTACTCTTTTGGTAACTTCCCAGCCTTTTCGAGCATTTTCTTAATTAAGTAAGGCATCTTCACATTTTCACGTCCTTTTTTCTCAATGAGTTTTTTGACAAATTCTGGCATCTGAAGGTCGTCTGTCTCTTTCATGATGTCTTTGGTAGTTGCCGAAGGCGCTAACTCATCGAAGGTTTCTTCTTCTGGGAGAAAAGCTTTAAATTCCTTGTTTTCGTTGGCTCGTACAGTAGCAACTAAAGCGTCAATTAAACGGCTATCCGTATTGGGCATAGGTGGACGATGGTAGGTGACACCTATTTCTTGACACAAATCATAACATTCCACATCATTATCAAACAAGACTTCGATGTGCTCACTGATAAAGCTAATCGGGACAAAAATATAATGCTCTGGATGTTGCTTTTGTTCTCGTAAATATTCTAAGACATCTGGCTTGATCCAAGGGATTCCAATATCGCTTTCGCTCTGCCAAGTATTGGTATAGTGGTCTGTCATTAGGCCGAGTTGTTCAGCGATTAGCTTGCTATTATCGAAAATCTGATCGATATATGGATCTCCATAGTCTAAGGCAAAAATGGGAACACTGTGAGCTGAAAAGATTACCTTGAAAGATTCTTCTCCCACATGGTTTCGTAAAATTTTGCTAATCTCATCTGTCCAGAAGTCCAGCAAAGGCTGTTGTTGATACCAGTCCTTAATTACTAAAAATCGGATCTGCTGGCTTTCCAGAAACTTTTCATACCCCATTACTGAGTAAAAAGAATAATGAGGTTCCAAAATCAAGCAGATACATTCTTCAACACCATTAGCTTCCATCTGCTTGATCACGTCTGGAATAAAGGGGCGAGAAAACTTATTGGCAAAGTAGATACCGTACTCCTCCCCTATACGTTCTCTTACTAAAGCAACTTCTTCCCTTGTAATCCGCTGCAAAGGTGTCCCACCGATAAGGACGTAGTTGTCATAGAGGGTCTGGATTTCGTGGTCTTGGGGTCTAACTCCACGACGAATGTTTGTAAAGAATTCTGCTACTCCTTCAAAACTAATCTCCTCTGGAGATCCAAAGGTCATCATTAATATGGCTTTTTTCATGTTATCATCCTTATGTTATTATTTTCACTATCTATTCTATCATGAAAGAAAAAAATAGTAAACGCTTCCGACGTCTACTATTTCTTTTGTTCTTTTGTCTTTCTATCTCGCCTTATGATTAGGATGATAACGACAAGGAGTAAAATAACGATAATCAGGAGAAGAAAGGCAAGGATATAAATCCAATGCGTTGGAATCCCTTGATCGAAATACCGTGTTCCTACTGCTTCCCCACTTTTATCCTGGGCTGCTTTTACTGGTGCATCCGTTATTTTAGCTAAGAGGATATGTCTTCCGTTGGTAATATTAAGGAAACAGGTGCTTAACAAAACAATCTTGTCCGTTGAGGTCAAGGAGACATCTCGCTTGTACTTGGCTTTACTTAGCAAATACTGATAGTAAGCCTGGTGTTCCTCATCGTTGGAACTCAAGGTTCGATAAATCTCCGTGTCATAGGCATCTACTTCTAAAATCCCAAATATCTCAAGACCACGTTCTCGACCATTATAGTAGATAGAGCCATAGCGATGCTTTTCAAAAAAATCCTGATCCGCAAATTTTTGAATCTCCCCAAACATAGCTCCAGAAGCCATGGAGTGACCATAAATGATGGTGTTAAAGTCGGTAAAGTTGGGATTAAAACGATAGTCTAGGAATATAGAACCTGACACAGTATAATCACCAAAAGCATTGCGGTCAAGGTATTTGACATTGTCCTGACTCTGCAAGAGGGGATAGTCTACCTTGGTCCCATCAAGGCTAATCCAACCACAAACATCCTTGTTGAGATGCTGCAAGGTTTCAAAGCCCGTACTGCTGGCATCCTTTTCAATGGGATTATAATGATCATAGTCACTTGCAAGGACTCTATCAGCTGTAAAAAGACAGAAAAAAGCTAGAAAGAGGGATAGAATGACCTTTATAACTTTGCGACTCGTACTTGTTTTCATATTTCCTTCTTTCTCCTTTCTAGCCTTGAAAATAAAAGAGCAAGAGAGGCTGTCCCTTTCTCTTTTATTGGTAGTTTAGTCAGTAATGGTATCTGCCCCTTCTTCCTTTGCTTCTCTTCTACGACGCAAGATCAAGTAGAGGATGATGAGCAAGAAGATTAATAGCAAGAGCAAGATAAATAAGATGATATACCATATCCACAAAGGAATCGATGAGAGAAATCGTCCGAGCGACGAATCATCAAAGACGCTGTAAGGAAATGGTTTTGATTTTTTCGTATGGAAGGTGTTCTTTGGAACTGTATCCGTAATCTTGGCAACTACGATATGTCTCCCATTTGTTACGTCTAGGAAACAGGTACTGAGAAGAATGATATGGTCATTTGGCCCCAGTGTAATGTCTCGTTTGTGGATGGCAACCGAGAGTAAGTGATCGATATATTCTTGGCGCCGATCATCCCCATTAATACCTGGATCGTAGATGTTAAAGTCATAGGCGTCTACCTCGAGCATCTCAAAGATCTCAAGACCTTTTTCAACACCATTATAGTAAATACTGCCGTAGCGATGCTGGTCAAAAAATTCCTTATCAGAAAACTTTGCTACATCTCCAAACATAACCCCATTTTCTACATGGTGACCGTAGATGATGGTATTAAAGTCTTCGAACTTGGATTCATTTCGAGCCTCAAGGAAAATAGCCCCTGTAGCTGCAAATTCTCCCTTGGAATCCTTGTTCAGGTATTTTTCATTGTCTTTAGCTTGGACTAAGGGATAGTCAATATTGGTGCCATAGACATTGATCCAACCAAGAACCTCTGGGTTGACTTGCTGTAGCTTGTGAAAGCCAGAAAAACTAGCAAGCTCATCTTTCTCACTGGTACTAACAGGTCTATAAGCCTCATACTCACTTGATGAAGCCTGAGAATAGACCTGATTGGCATCCCAAAGGGCGTAGAAACCAAAGAGAAAGACTAAGGCCGCCAAGAGGAGCAAGATATGATTCATCAATGCATCTACAGCAAGGACCAGACGCCTAGACAAACTCCTTTTTGGTTTCTCACGCTTGATTTTCATAATTCAAACCAGTTGCCTAAGCTTGTCTGCGTTTTTTAGACAAAACAACAAATCCAGCCAAACCAAGACCAATCATCAAGATGAAAGGAAGGTTATCAATCAAGAGACCTGTAGGGGTAACGTCTTGAACACTATTGGTAATTGTGTTATTATTTGTTTTTTCACCAACAAGAATGCTGTTTTGAGTGAAATCAGCTGAAGCTGTACCCGGTTGATTTTTAGATAATCCATTTTCCCAATATGCAGCTGAAGCTGTGTAACCTTGAGATCCTGTTTCAACTAATTTATAACGAGTACCTGCTGGGATTGTATCAAACACTAAGGATTGATCATGGTGTAGTTTAATTATTGTTTCTTTTCCATATTCAAAAGTTTTGGAATCATTACCAATCTTTCCTACAATTGAAGTTTTATCTTCTGTAGATGCTTTTGTGAAAGTAAGCTTGAAAGTGAAGTCTTTCGTTTTATCTGCTGTCGCTCCTGACACAACTTTTTTAATTACTAATGATTTAGCATTAGTATCGTATTTCCCAAGGTGAGGATCATTAGGGTGTGGATCGTTAGGATCTGTTATCTTACCAGCATTTTTACGATAGATATTTGTGAACAAATCATACTTAAACATAGTCCCTTTTTCAGATGGCTTCACTTTAGCAGTGGCACCTGTTGTAACTTGTTTAAAGTATACTGATGAAATGTAAACACCACTGCCACTAGTCACTCTATTTTTTACAATAACGTGCATTTCATAGCTACGGTTATCATAAGTCATTGAGTCAATTGCAACATCACCTTTTTGCATTGCTGTCCAACCATCATTTTGTTTTTCAGCTACTGTGTAAACATATTCTCCTGCATGAGTGTAGGTTACATTTGCAAAAATATTTCCAGTGTTTTTCTTAATACTTGTTTCACCAGATACCAAAGTATCTGTTCCTGAATAGGATACTGTTTTATCTGCTATTTGACCGTTTGAGGCAGTGACTGTTTCATATGGTACTCCGTTATTCGAGTTACCGCTTTTAGGTGTGAAAGTAAAGGTGAAGCGAGCTAGTGGTGTAGTGATTCCTTCCGCAATATTCAACACCTTGTTAATGGATACCTGTGCACTTGTTTCACCATTGGACATTGCGGTTGCGTCAGAGTTTTCATCCGCAAATGTTGGTACTCCTCTAAAGACCGACAAGGCGGTTGCAGCTGCAATACTTGCAGTAACTAATTTTTTCAAAAATGTTTTTTTCATGATTATTCCTTTTATTTTTAAATTTCTTTTTTCATAAATTGTCATCAAAAGCCCCGTCGCCTTAGGACTGTTACCACCTTGCCATGGGTATCCTGTATAGGAATGGTTCCAAAAGCACGACTATCTACAGCCGTTGTTCGATTGTCTCCGAGGACAAAGAGTTGTCCTGCTGGGACTTTCATTGGGAAGGTAGCCCCTTCCTTATAGAGCAGCGTTTCTTTGTAGATATCCTGCTCTTGTTGAGGAGAACCGTTGATGATGAGACCATTTTCGTTTATATCGATCGTACTTCCTTCGGTTGCAATGACACGCGCCACTCTTTCCTTGCCCTTATAACTATAGACGAGCAGATCACCAATCGAATAACGTTTATCCAACCTATAGTAGACAACCAAGTCGCCATCTTTTAAGGCTGGCTTCATGCCATCGTCATTGTATCTCAATAGTCCAAAGACAAAAAAGTAAAGGGTGGCTAGTACAAACCCAACCATCAGAAGCTTACTGACTAAGTAGAGGATATCTCCCCATACACTCGGCGGAGACTTATCCCGATTGACTTGTGTTACTGTTTTCTTATGTTTCTTTTTAAGTAGCATTATTTTCTCCTATGTACCACTAGATAGCCGAGTAGGATTGTAAAGAAGATTCCTCCTAGAGGAAGGATTATTCCTAACATGAGTGTACTGCTGAGGAAGTCAACTCCGGTTTCAGGTACACTGTTCTTATTATTCGTGACTGTCGCGGACTTATCCCCATCCAGTTTGCCTTCTTGATTTTCATAAGATACCTGATATCCACGAGAAGAGTTTGTTTCCTCTTCTACGGTATAGTGACTATCAAGTGGAAGTCCATCAATTTTTATGGTTTGATCTTTGTTTAGATCAATAGACGCTCGACCATTCGTAAATTGCAGAGGGGTTCTTTTATTATTCACCGTTGCAGTATAGGTTCCATTCAATGGACTATTCTGAGCATCCCTGATGTTAATGGTAATCTTGAAGGATTTTAATAGGTTGGCAAATACACCCGTAACTTTTTTTGTGACTGATAAACTTGGAAGCTTGTGATTCGTGACAGTGCTTGTTTCGTCTTTATTCAGATCACCCTCTTGATTCTCATATGTAACGTGGTAACCATTCGTTGATGCCGCTTCTTCTTCAACCTTGTAATGGGTTCCTCGAGGAAGATAGCTTAGAATGCCTCTCCAACGCTTTCGTTTTTCGACACGGATCTCCGCTTCACCATTCACAACAGTTATCTCTCCGAAAGTTCCATTCAATGGCTTAGAATCAGGAGAGGTTAGTTTTACCTTAATCCTAAACTCCTTGTTCAAGTTATTTTCAGCTTCCAACACTTTCTTAATCGTCAGACTTGGCAATTGTTTATAGATTACCTTAAAGGATGGGTTAGATTCTGTACCAACATTTTTTATTTCTTTGGTAAAGGCTGGGACATCGGGTGCAATTAAATCGTATTGATATCCTTTGGCAACTTTTTCAAAGTTCCTCGTTTCATTAGATACGTTTTTACTAACATTCACATTTGTCTTTCGATAGTCTTGATTATCAGAACCTCCGTTCTTGTTCTTTTGAACCAGTTTCAGTTCAACATTACTCGGTTGATCCGCTGTAATGACAGTTCTCGCACCCGTCACACCTTGCCATTCAACTTCCACTGGTACCGTTAATGGATCTGAAGGCTTAAATGTTGGGTTGTCAGAGTATTCTTTGGTCTTGGTTTGAGAGTTGCCTATTCCATAGGAATAGGTGACACTAGCACCTTTATTGGAGTAGAGTTTATTGACATCAGAACCCTCAGCATCACCAGCCTCTAGTTTTTTATCACCAGCAATGGCATCCAGGGCTTCTTGACTAGATGTAACAGTGAATTTTAGGACATATCTAGCTCCATCTTCTAAGGAATAATTCGGAGAAAATTTTGCCGTAACTTCCACTAATCCTTCTGAGGTTGTCTTGGTATCAAAAGTTACTTGCTCTTTGCTTAATGTTTCACTGCTACCATCTTTCTCTTTAACGACACGAAAATCTGAAGATCCATTAGGTAATAACTGAACATACTTAGAAAGAACATCCTTGATGGTCACGTGGTGGATTCCTAGTGGCAGAATCTTATCAGTGATATCTTTGAAACTGTCTTGTAACTGGTCTTCATCATTTGCAGAGAATATTTCATTTGGAATGGAGGCATTATGTTGCCTCATATAATATTGCAGACTGGTAATACTGTCGACATTGTTTGAATAACGAAATTTAATCGAATAGAAACCATCAAGTGTTGGAGCCAAGCTATATGATAGACTATTTAGATTATTATTTAATCTATCCCAAAACCACTGGGGAGCTGTTTCGATATTAGGATCCTCGTTATTGTAGTTATATATAGTGTAACCATTGGCATCGTAGACCATATTCGCAAAGCCATCTGAAAGCAAAATAACGACTTTCTTAGCATTAGATCTTGCACTTCCCATTAACTGGTTGGCCAAGGTTAATCCAGCCCCAATATTGGTCCCGGTACCAATACCTGACTCAGTACCAATGGAATTACCTCCTGCAATACTCATGTTGTATACCGCTGTTTTAGCAGCACGAGCATTGTTACTCCATCCTAAAATCGTGTTAGCATCATCCCATGGTGAAACGCCATCATAGTATTTTGTCATCCGTTCATAGGGCCAGTATGGTCTAAAAAGTCTCCATTTATTTCCATCCCAATACTGATCATTCTTTTTATTGTCAATTTTCCCACCAAATCCTACCATAGATAAACGGTTATTAGAATTGGATAGAATGGTATCAATTAAGCCCTTACGACCATTTGTTCCTCTTAGAGTATTTTTCAATGCGTCAATCCGACTGATCGTCCGTCCATCAAAAGATTGGACATCCTGATTCTGCATACTTCCTGAGAGGTCTGCTACTAAAACAACATCCAAGGGATCCGTTTGGGTCTCCGTTCCCAGTTTGGAAGTGATATCCAATGACAACTCATACTTGTCATCCTGTCCTGGTATCGGAGTAATTGTTTTATGAAGGGTTGTCTGAGGTTCTGTAGTAGAATCAGCATTTAACAGACTTATCGGAGCACACAAAAAGAGAATAGCTAACAGTGTAACTAAACGACGTGCAATAATTTGAACTTTCTTAAAATCGAAGCGAATGTTCATTTTATTCTCCTTAACTAGAATGTACTAATATTGTTACTATATCAATCTAGGACATTTACAAGATAATTGTACAATAAAGTTCACGCAGTGTCAATTAATATGATTAATTTTATATTATGTTAATTAATAAAAGAGTATGATTCTTCTTTGTCTTTCAAACTATTCTATGGTAAAATGAAAAAAGAATAAAAAAATCTCATAAAATATCGATGCATATATTTTAATCTAAAATATCCAAGATTTCATTTAAAAGTCTATTGAATTTGAATTATTATATTTTTTCAAAATTCGTGAAATTTTCAGAATGAGGATTTTTCCGAAGTTTGCATTCTATTTTATGATTGTTAAAGGAGTTTTTATGACTTATCCGAACCTTTTAGATCGTTTCTTGACCTACGTTAAGGTCAATACGCGTTCTGATGAACACTCTACTTCTACTCCAAGTACGCAAAGCCAGGTAGATTTTGCGACCAATGTTCTTATTCCTGAAATGAAACGTGTCGGTCTGCAAAACGTCTACTACCTTCCAAATGGTTTTGCTATTGGTACCTTACCAGCTAATGATCCCAGCCTAACACGCAAGATTGGCTTCATCTCCCACATGGATACTGCTGATTTTAATGCTGAGGGAGTTAATCCGCAAGTCATCGAAAATTACGATGGTGGAGTTATCGACTTGGGTGATTCTGGATTTAAACTTGATCCTGCTGATTTCAAGAGCCTTGAGAAATATCTAGGCCAAACGCTTATCACAACTGATGGCACGACCTTGCTGGGTGCTGATGACAAGTCAGGGATTGCTGAGATTATGACTGCTATTGAATATCTGACTGCTCATCCCGAAATCAAACACTGTGAAATCCGTGTTGGTTTTGGCCCCGATGAAGAAATTGGCGTTGGTGCCAATAAATTTGATGCAGCTGACTTTGACGTTGACTTTGCCTATACTGTTGATGGTGGTCCGCTAGGAGAACTTCAGTACGAGACTTTCTCAGCAGCTGCTGCTGAGCTTCATTTCCAAGGGCGCAATGTTCACCCTGGTACTGCTAAAGGACAGATGGTCAATGCCCTTCAGCTAGCGATTGATTTTCATAATCAACTTCCAGAGAATGACCGACCTGAACTGACAGATGGTTACCAAGGTTTCTATCATCTTATGGATGTGTCAGGTAGTGTCGAGGAGGCGCGTGCAAGCTACATCATTCGTGACTTTGAAAAGGATGCCTTTGAAACACGTAAAGCAGCTATGCAGTCTATTGCTGACAAGATGAATCAAGAACTTGGGAATGATCGCGTGACCTTGACTCTGACTGACCAGTACTACAATATGAAGGAAGTCATTGAGAAAGACATGACACCCGTTACCATTGCTAAAGCTGTTATGGAAGATTTAGGTATCACGCCAATTATCGAACCAATTCGTGGTGGAACAGATGGGTCAAAGATTTCCTTTATGGGAATTCCAACTCCAAATATCTTTGCTGGTGGTGAAAACATGCATGGACGTTTTGAATACGTCAGCCTTCAAACTATGGAGCGAGCAGTAGATACCATCATTGGCATTGTATCTTATAAAGACTAAAAAAGACGAGGTAGCTCAGCTACTTCGCCTTTCTTTTTATTCATTTGGTTGAGCACTTGTCTCAGACTCACTTTGTGCTTGCTTTTCTGTTGGTTTAGAAGTAGCTGTTTCACTGTCTTTCTCAGACTTAGATTGGCTATCAGTTTCACTTGCTTTTGAACGGAGTTCCTGGTTCAAGCTAATGATCTCTTTAGCTAGAGTGAGGAGACCTTCTTTATCACTGCTTTTGGCTGCAAGTTGATCAAATAGGCCATCAACACGTTCAAAGTCAGCATCGGATCCTTTGTTATCCTCTAAGTACTTGTGAAGAGAGAGCAAGACATTATAGAGTTTTTGGTAGATGATCACGGTTTGCGGATCTTGTTCTGCTTCTTTTTTCTCTCGTTGGATAGTCGCTGCAATACGATTTAAAAGATCCTCAAGTTGTGTTTTAGCTTCGTCAAGGTCTGCATTTTCCTTTTCAGTAGCCGCTTTGATATTAGCTGCTTCTTCAGCTAGGGATTGTTTGACACCATCTTCTTTGACACGTGCTAGGAGTTGAGCAGCTTTAGTTAGGAGAGCATCCACTTCTTCCTTCTTAACATGACTAACCCGCTCTTCTGGCATAAAATCACCGTAGAGTTCTTTTAGGAATTCATAGATGGCGGTCTTAGCAGTTTGACTATCTACTTTTTCCGTATCTAGAATAGTCTTACCAACTTTTGTAGAAACGGGTTCTTCTTTGAGAGCTTCTTCTACTTCTAACTTAGTTTGGTAAATAGTTGGGAATAACTTGTTCAAGTCGGTTGCTTTGAGGAAAGATTGTGACTGGTAAAGTTCCCATGTCAACTTGGCAACACGGTTCCGAAGTTCTTCTCTCAAACGACCATCAGACACATGTTCGTAGAAGTACTTGATGTACTCTACTGTTGTAACCCCTGTCCGATCTCGGAAATCTTGCAAGGCCTGCAGTTTCGCTTCAATGGCAGCCAACTCTGTCTCATCCTGTGCTAGTTTTGCTTCCTGCAAATGTACCAAAAGATCTTTCTTAGGCAAGCCATAAGTATCTGTATCCAGTGTATTGATCTTATCTACAAGGGCTTGATACTTCTTATCTAAAGGTGAAGTTTCAACCGGTGCCATACTTTGATCCACATGGATATACTGTTTATCAAAGAGATCCAAGGCTGCTAGGTATCCAGCAGTTGAGTTTGTTGCCAGTTTTTTCATATTTTCGGTGAATTGCCCCAAAGCAAGTTCAACCCGTCTCTGCATGATTGGCTGGTCTTTGTAGAGACTTCTGCTATCTGCTAACAGTTGATCCACCTTAGATAGAACTGTTTGTTCATCAAATGCTCCAGGTTGATAGGTCGATTGTAGGGCCGGAATCTTATTTTTCAAAGCTACTTCATAGCCCTTAGTTTGAACTTTGATATAGTGATTGTGGTCTCCGTGAGGAATCACAAAACTACCATTTTCTACTTGCAAACTATAAGGAGACACCCCATCACGTAGTGCAGTCGTATATAGTTCATTTAGGAAATCCAGTTCTGGGTTCCCAGTTTGGAGAGGAATACGAACATGTTCTTTTCGAACAGCATAGGGATGGATATGGGTTGGATCATAGGCTTGATCCGGATTTCCAAAGACAAAGAATCCATTTGAAATGCGAATCGCTTCAAGCGGTACTCCGTAGGTCTGTGAGATATACTTGATTTTTTCTTCATCGCTAGCATCTCTTGAGAAACTTTCCACAGTCTTTGCAAGTGGTTGAACGTGCTGAGACTGATGATTTTCTTTCAAGTGATCTTGGGCAGCTTTGATTTGGGCTGCAGTCAAGTCCTTCTTAAAGAAATAATGAGCGTGATCTCCATGAGAAACTACAAACCCTTGCTCATCTTCACTAATAACACGGTCAGCTGCAAAACCATGATCATGTTCTTCACCGTGGTGATGGTCATGCTCCTCTCCATCATGGTCATGATCTTCGTGGTTGGTATCCTGACTTCCATGGTTACCGTCTTGGTCATGATGATGATCTGGTTGAGCTGGATGTTCTGTTGGTTTGCTTGGATTTTCCAAAGGTGTTGGCTTCCCACCGTCGCTAGATAAAGGAATCATACGCGCAATCTTTTCTTCCAAGGCAGAAAGTTTTGTATATGGGATGAAATGATAGTGATTTCCGTGAGGAATCGCTACGCCACTTGGCGTTCTACTTGAAATCTTAGCAGGGTCAAAAATCAAGCCATCTGATTCAGCATAACGTTGACTACTTGGAAGAGCATAGAGCTGTTGCAATAGACTCTGAAGACTCTCAGCTTGATTACTTGGTGTTTCAGCCTGTTGACTTTGGTTGGTAGTTTGACCAGTTTCGTTTGGACTAGGACGATAGTTAGTCACACTCTGCTGAGTTCTAGTTCCAGAGAGGTAGGCTTGGGCAGCAGCTAATTCGCTAGCAGACAAGGAACTCTTTGGAATGTAGTGGTAATGTCCACCGTGAGGTACGATATAAGCATCTCCAGTATCCTCTATAATATCAGAAGGATTAAAGATGTAGCCATCATCAGTTGTATAGCGACCTTGAGATTGAGCAAGCGCCACTGCACTATTAGAAGTTGGTGCGTCGTGAGTATGGTCTTGTTTTTGGCGCTCAATTTCCTCCTTCGTACGAATATTATCAGCATGAGCCGCATCTTTAAGGTAGACATAATACTTACCATCAACCTTGATAATGTAGCCACCTTTGATTTCGTTGACAATATCAGCGTCTTTCAGTTGATAATTGGCATCTTTCATCAACAGTTCTTCGCTGAAAATCGCGTCAAAAGGAACTTTACCATTGTAATAATGGAAATGATCACCATGTGAAGTCACATAACCTTGATCGGTGATTTTCACGACAATTTGTTCAGCCTGAATATCTTCTTTTTTGCTAACTTGATCTGGTGTCTGGGTCTCTGTTTTTTGAGAATCTTGCTTCCCATCGACATAAGACACACGGTTATTATCTTTGTTTCCTTCTACCTGGTGTTGGTTCAATGCATAGATGCAAAGGCTTAGGGAAAGGACAAGAGCCGATCCTGCTGCAAGGTATTTCTTCTTCATTTTCATCATCTCCTCATTTTAATTCTTCTGCAAGAACATTCATGTTTTCTTCTAGATTTTCTAAGTAAGTTTTGTCATTTTCAGGATCTGCTTCTAAAGGATTGAGTGTCTTTAGGCTAACTCCTGTTGATTTGACCAAGGTCTCAGCGACTTTAGAAGAAGCATTGCTCTCAGTAAAGATGGTTTTAACCTTATAGGTCTTAACGAATTCCTGAATTTCTGTTAGTTGTCTCGGACTTGGTTCTTGTTCAGGGGAAATCCCTGCTATACCAAGTTGTTTCAAACCAAAGCGTTTAGCGAGATAAGAAAAGGCTGTGTGTTGTGTAACAAAGGTCTTTTGACTCGCTTTTTCAAAAATAGGCTGGTACTTCTTAGTCAATTCTTGGGCTTTAGCGATAAAGTTTTTAGCATTCTTTTGATACGTTTCCTTATTAGAACTATCAATCTCCGAAAGTTTGTCAGCGATAATCTGAGCTTCTTCACCTGCTTTTTCTGGATCTAACCAAGTGTGAGGGTCGTAGAGTGTTTTTTCATCGATGCCGTCACCAGCTTCTACATCTTCTAAGCCCGGTACACGCTCCAAGGTCATTCCTTCAGAAGCTTCTAAAACTTTAACTTTTGAGTTTTTCAAGTTAGGATCTAGGCTTCCAGCCCAAGATTCGAGCGTATGAGAATGGTAGACAAAGACATCTGCATCATAGATAGCAGCAATGTCATTTGCTGACGGTTCAAAGGAGTGAATCCCACTACTTGACTGAATCATCCGTACGTCATTCAAGTCACCTGATACCTCTTTGACCATGGCATAGATTGGGTAAAAACTTGTTACAATCTTCATCCCTTTTGCTTCTTGTTTTTCTTTTTGGCTACATGCTCCTAAGACAAGAACCAAGAGACCTACCACTAATAATAGAAATGTTCTTTTTTTCATCGTTACTCCTTAACTAGTATTTAACCATTTAATTAACTAGTAAATAGTTTATCTTTATTTACACTATATGTCAAGATATTTTACATATTTTCATGAAAAAAATGAGAACTAGAACTTACATTCTGTTCTCATTTTCGATTTTAACTTTTCTAGTTCTCCTATCCTGTTTTTAGGAGTTAGAAAATGTTGTTACAACTACTTACTCTCCCTTAACAAAGCCAATAATTTTTCAGCTTCTGCCATAATAGTATTGTTGTCCTGGGAGACAAATAGCAGGTTATTTTTTAAGCCAGTGAGAGTTTCTTTGGCATTGGACTTGATAATGGGGTCTTGGATCTTTGCAAGTAGCTCTTCAGCCTCTCTCAGTTTTTCTTCAACCTTTTCAGTTTCAACCTGAGGTTCTTCTGGTTCCTCTGGTGATTCTTCTTCTGGCTCCTCAGTTGGTTTTGGAGATTCTGGTTTCTCACTTTGAGGCTTCTCTTCGCGTGGCTTTTCTTCCTCAGGTTTGTCTGTCCGAGGTTTCTCCTCTGATGGTTTTTCCGTTTGATTGGTATCAGCTTGACCATTTTGGTTTCTTTGAACATGATCACTTGCATTGCCCCAACCACTATCTGAATGCGGACGTTCGTTTGGATGTTCGACATAGTACTTGACAGTCGCAAAGAGATCTTCTAGACTATACCCCTTAGGTGCCTCATAAAGTCCTTCGTCAAACCACTCAAATTTGATGTTATGGTAATGATCATAATGAGGAATGATTAAACTACCGTTTTTAACTTCCACGGTATGTTGGAGATTGTAAGGCATACGATCAAGCGGCACCTTTTTAGCTGCTTTCACGCGGTTGTAGATAGCTTCTGCTCCTTTAGCCTCCGTATTTCCTGGATTCTGATGGTCTGTTGAAGGAGGAGTCAAACCTTTCTCTTTAGCATAAGCCTGGGCTGCCGCTCTTTCGGCTTCAGACAAACTATCTTTCTTAATCCAATGACTATGGGTCATATGTGGAGCTACATAGGCATCCCCCTCATCACTGGTGATATCACGAGGATCAAAGATATAGCCATCTTCTGTTGTATACTTGCCTGCCAACTTGGCTACCTGAATCTCATCATCAGTGTAGGCAATTTGCGCATTTGGTTTTCCTAAACGTTCTGGATGACGAATCGGTGCTAGAAAGGCCAAGATATCATCCACCAACTTGACTTTATCACTGCTTTCATCATTTAAACGTTCCAACAGTTTATCCAAAGTGTCAAAATCAGCTTGACGCCCTTTATTAGCAAGTAAATCTTGATGAATGCTTGCTAGTAAGTCATAAGCCTTATTGTAAAAATCTCGATCACTAGATGGGAGGTTGGTTTTCTTAGCTCCTAGCTTATGAGACAAACTTTCTTGCTTGGCTAGTTTGCTATCAATGGCTGCAGCAGTTTCTGCTGAAAGTTCCTTAGCAGGAATATAACGTGAGGTTCCATTTTCCTCAAAGACATAGCCATCAGCTACTTTTCGAACCGCTTGTCTAACCAATTTTTCGTCAATTGGATTGCTTGGAGCTGGTTGAGGATTTGGTGCAGGTTGCGGGCTTGGACTAAGTTCCGGAGTCGGTTGTGGACTTGGTTGTTCTGGTCTTGAATCCGGCACCCAATGGTTCGAACGATAGCGAAGCGGGATGATGCGAGCGATTCGTTCTTCCAATTCAGACATCTGTGAATAAGGGATAAAATGGTAATGGTCCCCATGAGGTACTGCAACACCTCTAGCTGTTCGACTTGTGATTTGTGCTGGATCAAAGACAAGGCCATCAGATTCTACGTGTCGTTGGCTGAGTGGCAAGCCATAAAGTTGTTTCAGAAGGCCATCAATATCCTCATCACTTTGACTCGCTTGACTATCGTCGCTACTGTTACTGTTGTTAGCCGTGTTTGTGTTCGTATAGCCACTACCTTGATTATTATAGGATGGGGTCCATCTATCTATATCACTGCTAGCACTGTTGTTATTGGTACGGCGATATGTAGGCGTATTTGATTGACCACTTCTACCAGATAGGAAGGCTTCTGCGGCAGCCAATTCGCTGGCTGATAACTCACTCTTAGGAATATAATGGTAATGGTCGCCGTGAGGAACGATATAAGCATCACCAGTATCTTCAATGATATCAGAAGCATTAAAGATGTAGCCATCATCTGTGGTATAGCGTCCTTGTGAACGTGCCAAGGCTACCGCACCATCGTTTGCTGAAGTTCCTCCTTCACGATGCTGACTATGCTCTTGTTTTTGTCGATTAATTTCTTCTTTCGTACGGACATTATCTGCATGGTCTGCATCCTTAAGGTAGACATAGTATTTTCCATCTACCTTGATAACATAACCACCCTTGATTTCACTGACAATATCCTCTTCCTTGAGCTGGTAGTTTGGATCCTTCATGAGCAACTCTTCACTGATGATAGCGTCATAAGGAACCTTGCCATTGTAATAATGATAGTGGTCGCCATGTGAAGTGACATAGCCCTGGTCTGTTATCTTGATGACGATTTGTTCGGCATTGATGCCTTCTTTTTTACTGACCTCATCAGGAGTTAGATCCTCCGTTTTTTGTGCTGCTTGTTTACCATCAACGTAAGACACACGATTATTTTCCTTGACTGTTCTAGCTTGATACAATCCCAACTCATAAGAACAAACACTTAAAATCAAGGCAGCCGCAGAACCAGCTAGATATTTTTTATTAATTTTCATCGAAACTCTCTTTCTTTTTGATATTTCTAGTTGCAATTCATTCCTAAATTGCAGAAACTCCTCTCTAAAAGTTAACTGGTTAATAGTTTACTCCTAAATTTTCAACTTGTCAAGAATTTTATGAACCAGTTAACAATTTTTTGTTTTCTACACTACCTTCTATCTGAACAGTCTGATTTAAGAATCCTATATTGAAAATCAATCACCAAATTTTTAAAGCAAAAAATCCCTGCAACTGAGTTGCAAGGACCTTTCAATTAATCAAAGTCAACGTATTCTTTTTGAAGTTCAAGAACTTCTTCCATTGTTGAGCATTCTGTAAGGGCACGGTTTGCGTACTCTTCCATCTTAGCTGTATCGAGTTTTTTCATCAGGCTACGTGTACGAAGGACAGATGTTGCTGACATAGAGAACTCATCCAAGCCCATTCCGACAAGAAGTGGAACAGCCTTTTGGTCACCAGCCATCTCACCACACATACCTGCCCATTTACCTTCAGCGTGAGCTGCTTTGATAACGTTGTTAATCAAACGTAGGATTGATGGGTTGTATGGTTGGTAAAGGTAAGAAACTTGCTCGTTCATACGGTCTGCCGCCATTGTGTATTGGATCAAGTCGTTTGTACCAATTGAGAAGAAGTCAACTTCTTTTGCAAATTGGTCTGCAAGCATAGCCGCTGCAGGAATCTCGATCATGATACCAACTTGGATGTTGTCCGCAACTGCAACACCTTCAGCAAGAAGGTTTGCTTTTTCTTCGTCAAAGACTGCTTTCGCTGCACGGAATTCTTTCAAAAGCGCAACCATTGGGAACATGATACGCAATTGACCGTGTACAGACGCACGAAGAAGAGCACGGATTTGTGTGCGGAACATAGCATCTCCAGTCTCAGAAATAGAGATACGAAGGGCACGGAATCCAAGGAATGGGTTCATTTCATGAGGCATATCAAAGTAAGGAAGTTCCTTATCTCCACCGATATCCATTGTACGAACGACAACTGGTTTACCGTTCATTCCTTCAAGAACAGCTTTGTATGCTTCGTACTGCTCGTCTTCTGTTGGGAAGTCTTGAGAATCCATGTACAAGAACTCTGTACGGTAAAGTCCAACAGCTTCAGCACCGTTGGCATTGACACCTTCAACATCTTTTGGAGTACCGATATTAGCAGCCAATTCAAAGTGTTTACCATCAGCAGTCACTGTTTGAGCGTCTTTCAAAAGTGCCCATTCAGCTTTTTGCTTCGCATAAGCTTCACCAGCAGCCTTGAATTCTGCCGCTTGCTCATCAGTTGGGTTGATAATCACTTCACCAGTGATACCGTTAACAGCAAGGATATCACCATCTTTAACAATTTCAGTGATGTTGTTTGTACCTAGTACTGCCGCGATTTCAAGTGTACGAGCCATGATAGCTGAGTGGCTTGTACGTCCACCAATGTTGGTTACAAAAGCTTTTACAAAGTTTTTGTCCAATTGAGCTGTATCTGAAGGAGTCAAGTCATGCGCAATCACGATCACTTCTTCATTGATAGAAGCTGGGTTCGGCAATTTTTTACCAAGGAGATTTGCCAATACACGTTTTGTCACGTCGCGGATATCCGCTGCACGTTCTTGCATGTATGGGTTGTCTTCCATGCCTTCAAAGATAGTGATAAACATGTCTGTCACTTCTTTCAGACCTGCTTCTGCATTCACTTTCTTCGCACGGATTGTTTCCTTGATTTGACTGATCATTTCTGGGTCAGCAAGAACCATTAAGTGAGCGTCAAAAACTTGAGCAGCTTCTTCACCGAGCGTACCTACTGCTTTCTCACGAATAACAGAAAGCTCGTCTTGTGATGCTTTTAGAGCGGCATCAAGGCGAGCTTCTTCTGCGTTTGTATCTTCGACTGTAATAGTCTCAAATGACAAATCCGGTTGAACGAGTAGATATGCTTTTGCAACTGCAACACCGTCAGATGCTGCGATTCCTTTAAGCATTTCTGTCATTTTCCTTATGCCAATCCTTCTTTTTCCATAGTTTCAGTGATAGCAGCGATTGCGTCGTCAGCATCTGCACCTTCAGCTGAAATTGTAACATCAGCACCTTGGCCAACACCAAGACTCATAACACCCATGATTGATTTAAGGTTTACTGATTTACCTTTGTACTCAAGAGTGATATCTGAAGCAAATTTGCTAGCTGTTTGAACCAACAATGTTGCTGGACGTGCGTGGATACCTGTTTCTGCCACTACGTGGAAATCTTTAGAAGCCATAGTTTGACTCTCCTTTAATTGTTTCTTATTTGGATTATATGTGATAACCCTTACAAGACTGTATTATATCACCTTCTAGATAATTTTTCAAGTATTTTATGGACTTTTACTGAAAATGAACTTGCTTCTTTTTCTATCATACAGGTACTATGGGAAATTTGGGCACTAATTATTAATAGTATAGAATTATCTAGTTAGCCACTTAACGTAAAATAATCTTTTGATGTCTCACATTAAAATAGATATACTTAAGTAGTGTAAGCGTGGCTAAAAATTCAATCTATTCCATTCAAATAAAGTGTCCAACCAATCAAAAACGATATTATGGGCGAGTCTTAAATTATTGACTTGACAATGAGCATCTGCACCGCTTTCGGACTCAAAAACCTGAAGTTTAGTTTGCGGATTTTTAGATTTAAGCGCTTCATAAATTACCTTAGTTTGTCGTTGCAGCTCAGTACCTTCTCCCTTTCCCATTATAAACAGGCAAGGACATTGAATTTTTTGATAATCTACAATCTTTGCGTGGTTAAATACATCATCAATAGCACTCTTAAAATCAGAAGTACCAAACTGCCATGCATACTTTTTAAGATTCAAATTTGCTGATTCATTCAAATTTCCAGCTAATTTTAAAATGGCATTTATTAACCAACTAGGTGCTTTCAAACTTGATCCAAATTCTTTTCTGAAAAGTTCTGCAACGTCGTAAATAGGGGTACTAGCAATCCAAGCATGAATTCTTGGATCCTTTTCAACAGCTTGTGCGGTAAAATATCCCCCTCCGCTGACACCATAAATGGCTAAATAATTTAGTTTAGGATTTCTATTTTCCAACCAGTCTATGCATAATGAAATTGGAATAGAGGCATCCACATCAAAGACCAGCCCTCTACTAGGATTGCTCCCTTGACCAGGAAGGTCAACCATTAAAACATTATAATTTCGTATCCATCCAGGATATCCTGCAAAGTAAAATAAATCTTCGCGATAAGTATCACCTCCACCAATCATGATTAGCGTTGGGCAATTATCGCCGCTATGAAGATAATAACCAGGCAAGTAAGAACCCTGATAGGTAATAGTTAATTTTTCAATCGGTGCACCTAGTGAATGAATTGCACTAGAAAACACCTTCTCCATTTGACGAACGGTCGGTAAATACTCTTCAGAAAATGGATCGGTAAATTGGATTGCCGAGCGAAGTGAGTAGGTCTGTGCAAGATAATACTGCGCCTTTGTTTGTTCACTCAACCCTGAATTACTTGCTTCTTGTTCAAGGTAGTTTACATGCGATAAAAATACATTTTTCCAGTCATCAGGCTTTGGTGAGTTCCCCAATCTTTGAGCAAGATAATAAAGCTCTCCATGAGAGAAACCAAAAATTTCACCGATTCCTAACAACCAATTGAAGAAAAAATCCGTATCACCATTCTTAAAAAATATTTGAGTCGATTGCCGTTTTAAAATAACATCATTTTCTTTCACCACGCGCCTCCTAATTCTGTATTCTTTCATTCATTTAATCTAATTATAATCCGATAACATTCTCTATCAAACAAAAGTATCCAGATATCCATTTTTTAATCTTATAATCACAGATAGTGTATCACATAAAATGAACTTTTTCAAACATTGTATTTATATACTCCTTATGAAAGGATACGAAACTCATAAGTATCCTATATAAAATTAACCAATGATCCATTTTTATGAATACATCATAATCTGTCATTTCCACTTTGGTTATATTTTAGATATTCTAATACAAATATTGGAACATCTTGTGTAGAAAATTTCTTTTTTCGTAAATATTACAGTTTCTATTTTGTTAAAGTATTATCTCAGCTATACTTATTACTGTTCTTACGATTTTTGCTATTTTCTTCGTTTTCCTTTCTGATAACTTGCTGAAAATCTTCTATTTATATTGCCAATACACAGTATGTAGTTTTTTTATTTTGAGAAAGTTTGACAGTTCAACGGAAATCAAAATTTATGTTTTCAAAAACACTATATCTTGTGTTTTAATTTCAAAACTGTAACTTTTTAGCACAAGATTTAGTTTAAAAAGTTTGACAAAGTTTTTTTTTTTGATATACTAAGAAAGTAATCTATTTTGAAAGAGGAGTTACGAAAATGGTAACCGTTTATTCTAAAAATAACTGTGTCCAATGTAAGATGACCAAGCGTTTCTTGGACAGTAATAATATCGCTTATCGTGAGATCAATCTTGACGAGCAACCTGAGTATATCGATCAAGTTAAAGAGCTCGGTTTCAGCGCTGCTCCTGTCATCCAAACACCAACTGAAATCTTTTCAGGTTTCCAACCAGGAAAACTAAAACAGTTAGCATAATTTTAGTGCATCATCCAGAAGAAATTGCTTCTAGGGCTAACTTAGAGGCCTTTCTTTTGTAATCAGGTTAGATAAGGAAAATTTTATGGGATTAAAACATCTTGAAGACGTGACTTACTTCCGTCTCAATAACGAAATCAACCGTCCTGTTAATGGACAAATCATGCTTCATAAAGATAAGGAAGCCTTGGATGCTTTCTTTAAAGAAAATGTAGTTCCAAACACTATGGTTTTTGATTCAATCACTGATAAAATCAACTACCTCATTGAACACAACTACATTGAAACTGCATTTCTCAAGAAGTACCGTCCAGAGTTTTTGGAAGAATTGCATCAATTTATCAAGGACCAAAACTTCCAATTCAAGTCGTTTATGGCAGCCTATAAGTTTTACAATCAATATGCCTTGAAGACTAATGACGGTGAATATTACCTTGAAAGCATGGAAGACCGTGTCTTCTTTAATGCACTTTATTTTGCTGACGGGGATGAAGCGATTGCAATTGATATTGCCAATGAAATCATCCACCAACGCTACCAACCAGCTACTCCTTCCTTTTTGAACGCAGGTCGTGCTCGTCGTGGGGAGTTGGTATCTTGTTTCCTGATTCAAGTAACTGATGATATGAACTCTATCGGACGTTCTATCAACTCAGCCCTTCAACTTTCACGTATCGGTGGTGGTGTGGGAATTTCCCTCAGCAACCTTCGTGAAGCTGGAGCTCCTATCAAAGGTTATGAAGGTGCTGCTTCTGGTGTCGTACCAGTTATGAAGCTTTTTGAAGACAGCTTCTCTTACTCAAACCAACTTGGTCAGCGTCAAGGTGCTGGGGTTGTCTACCTCAACGTCTTTCACCCAGATATCATCGCTTTCCTTTCCACTAAGAAAGAAAATGCCGATGAAAAAGTTCGTGTTAAGACGCTTTCACTCGGTGTTGTAGTACCCGATAAATTCTACGAATTGGCTCGTAAAAATGAAGAAATGTACCTCTTCAGCCCATACTCTGTAGAGCTTGAATACGGTGTGCCATTTAACTACATCGATATCACTGAAAAATACGATGAATTGGTCGCAAATCCAAATATCCGTAAGACAAAAATCAAAGCGCGTGATTTGGAGACTGAAATCTCTAAATTACAACAAGAATCTGGCTACCCTTATGTAGTCAACATTGATACAGCCAACCGTGCAAATCCAGTAGATGGAAAGATTATCATGAGTAACTTGTGTTCTGAGATTCTTCAAGTCCAAGAACCAAGCTTGATCAACGATGCTCAAGAATTCCTTCAAATGGGAACAGACGTTTCATGTAACCTTGGTTCAACCAACGTGGTCAACATGATGACTTCACCTGACTTTGGTCGTTCTATCCGTGCTATGGTTCGTGCCCTTACTTTCGTTACAGATAGTTCACACATCGTAGCTGTCCCTACTATCGACCACGGAAACAGTTTAGCTCACACCTTTGGTCTTGGTGCCATGGGGCTTCATAGTTACCTTGCCCAACAACTGATCGAATACGGATCTCCTGAGTCTGTTGAATTTACAAGCATCTACTTTATGCTTATGAACTACTGGACCTTGGTTGAGTCAAACAATATCGCCCGTGAACGTGGTATCACCTTCCACAACTTTGAAAAATCAGACTATGCTAACGGTAGCTACTTCGACAAGTATGTAACTGGTGAATTTGTTCCAAAATCAGACCGTGTTAAAGAACTCTTCAAAGATGTCTTTATTCCAAGTGCTGCTGATTGGGCTGAACTTCGCGAAAAGGTTCAAGCAGATGGTCTTTATCACCAAAACCGCCTTGCTGTAGCTCCAAATGGTTCTATCAGTTACATCAACGATGTTTCTGCATCTATTCACCCGATTACGCAACGCATTGAAGAACGCCAAGAGAAGAAAATCGGTAAAATCTACTATCCTGCTGCAGGTTTGTCAACAGATACTATCCCTTACTACACTTCTGCTTACGATATGGATATGCGTAAGGTGATTGATGTTTACGCTGCTGCAACAGAGCACGTGGATCAAGGACTTTCACTCACCCTCTTCATGCGTAGTGATATTCCAAAAGGTCTTTACGAATGGAAGAAAGAAAACAAACAAACGACACGTGACTTGTCTATCCTTCGTAACTATGCCTTTAACAAGGGTATCAAGTCTATCTACTACGTCCGTACCTTTACAGATGATGGTGGAGAAGTCGGTGCTAACCAATGTGAAAGTTGTGTGATTTAATTTTTATCTGAGGCAACCACATTTTCTCAGACTACTGATTAAATTACCCGCCAGACAAAACTTGATAAGTATCTTAATACTATGAAAAACTAAAAAGTCGGTCTTCCGACTTTTTGTGCGATACTCTTCTCAGACTATGATAAAATAGAGATGATTTGACAATCGCATTATTACATACAGAAAGAGATTTCAAATGGAAACTTACTACAAAGCCATTAACTGGAATGCCATCGAAGATGTCATCGACAAATCAACTTGGGA
>CAUVSV010000015.1:0-38742 GCA_963554735.1 Streptococcus oralis | reverse complement strand
GTTCACATGGTGGATGCTATCAAAGAAATTACTGGTGTAGACTTCTGGCAAGACATGACTTTCGAGGAAGCTAAAGCTATCGCTGCGGAGAAGAAAGTTCCAGTTGAAAAACATTACACTGAAGTTGGTCACATTATCAATGCCTTCTTTGAAGAATTTGTCGAAGAAACCTTGATCCAACCAACCTTTGTCTATGGACATCCAGTAGCAGTATCTCCACTCGCGAAGAAAAATCCTGAAGATGAACGCTTTACTGACCGTTTCGAGCTCTTTATCATGACTAAGGAATACGGTAATGCCTTTACTGAGTTAAACGACCCAATCGACCAACTTAGTCGCTTTGAAGCCCAAGCCAAAGCTAAAGAACTTGGTGACGATGAAGCAACAGGTATCGATTACGACTACATTGAAGCTCTTGAATACGGTATGCCACCAACAGGTGGTTTGGGTATCGGTATCGACCGTCTCTGCATGCTCCTCACTGATACAACTACTATCCGTGACGTATTGCTCTTCCCAACAATGAAATAATACTCTTCGAAAATCTCTTCAAACCACGTCAGCGTCACCTTGCCGTAGATATATGTTCCTGACTTTGTCAATCTTATCTACAACCTCAAAACAGTATTTTGAGCAGCCTGCGGCTAGCTTCCTAGTTTGCTCTTTGATTTTCATTGAGTATAAACCCTTATCCTCTGGTACTTTCCAGAGGATTTTTCGATGCAAAAAGAGATTGAGAAAAAACTCAATCTCTTTTCTTATTCTTGATTTTTAACTTGACTGGTGGCTACATCTTCCCCAAACCATTTCTGGCTGATTTCCTGAAATTTTCCTTCTTGGTATAGTGATACAAGGGCTTGATTCAGAGCAGCTAGCAAGGTTTTATCAGCAGGTCTAACACCCACTGCAAAAGCTTCACTTTCAAATCCAGCTGAAAAGACATTGTAGTCATTTAATATTCCTTCAGACTGGAGATAATAATTGGCATATACCCGGTCAATCAACAAGGCATCAATCCGGTCATTTTTCAAATCAATTAAGGCTTCATTGAAACTTTGGTATTGATTGGCCTTCTGATCTTTCACTCGATTCTTGAGTAGTTCTGGTTGTCCTTCAAAATTCAAATAGCCAGAAGATCCTGCCTGGGCCCCTAAAACTTTGTCAGTCATATCCTGAATTGAGTGGATATTTTGAGACTTTTTAGAGACCAAAACTTGTTGATTTTCCATGTAAGGAATGGTAAAAGCAACCTTCTCTTTCCGTTCATCTGTAGCTGTATAGCCATTCCAGATGGCATCAATGGTACCATTTTGTAGTTCGGTTTCTTTCATATCCCAGTCGATGGGTTGAAATTTAATCTGAATTCCTAGCTTTTCAGAGACAGCTTGGGCTAGGTCAATATCAAAGCCCGCGTACTGGCCATTCTTTTCCTCAAATCCCATGGGAACAAAGGTATTGTCAAAGCCAATGGTAATGCTACCCTGCTTTTGATATTTGGCCCAATTATCCTGATTTGGATCACTTGCCTTCTGAGTACAAGCCGTCAGGAAGAAGCTAAAGAACAGAGCAAGTACAAGGGCAATTTTCTTTCTCTTCATAGGCACCTCCTAGTCCTACTTTGGATCAACCTTAAGGATCTGATCAGCAATATTTTCCGCAAACTGAAGATCGTGGGTCACAACAATCTGAGTCATCCCACGCTCTTTATTTTGAAGGATAAGTTTTTCTACTTCTAATCGCAATTCTGGGTCTAAGGCTGATGTAGGCTCATCATATCCAATAATTTCTGGGTTTATCATCATGGCGCGTGCTAAGGCCACCCGTTGTTTTTGCCCACCTGAAAGTGAGAATGGAAAGGCATCTGCATGCCCAGCTAACCCAAGTTGTTCTAACAAACCACGCGCCTTCTTCTCAGCAACTTCCTTCTCCATGCTTATTGTTTTTATAGGCGACAGAGTTAAGTTATCTAGAACTGACAAATGTGGAAAGAGTTGAAAATCTTGGAAAACAAATCCCAGAAGATTGCGCTTTTCTAGTTCGTCTATAGCTAGCGATTCGCCGTTATAGTAGATTTCTCCAGAATCGATGGTTTCTAATCCAGCTAGCATACGTAATAGGGTTGTCTTTCCGCCTCCTGATGGACCTACGATTGCAAGGATTTGCTTTTCAGGAATTGATAGGCTGAAATTGGTTAAGATTTGTTTGCCACCAAAGGCCTTGTTGATGTTTCGTAATTCTAACATAGCAATCCTCCTATCTGTAATAACTGTACTTCTTCTCAAGTTTTTTCGCTACAATGGTTACAAGACCGATCATAATCAAATAAATCGCTCCAGCTAAAAACATAGGAACAAGACTGGCATCTCGATTGGCTGCAGTCCTACTAGCCAAAATCAAATCTGAAATCCCCAAAGCATAGACCAAAGAAGTATCCTTGACCAAACTCATAATTTCATTAAAAACACTCGGTAAGACAATCTTTGTAACCTGAGGAAGGATGATATAGCGAACTGTATCAAAGGAGCTAAATTTTAACACTTTTGCAGCCTCATACTGCCCTTTTGGAATGGTTTCAATCCCACCACGAAAGATTTCAGCAAAGTAGGCTGCATAGTTCAATACAAAAGCGATCACAGCAGCAGGCAAACGATCTAAACGTATCCCAATGCTAGGAAGAACATAGTAAATAAAGATTAATTGCAAGAGCAAGGGAGTCCCTCGCATCACCCAAATATAAAGGTCAATCAGATAATGGAGGGGGTTCCAGCGAACTTGTAAAGCAAAGGCAACGACAATACCTAAAGGAATTGAAAAGATCAAGACCAGAGCAAAGACTTGAAGTGTCATACTTGCACCGTTCAATAAACTTGGTAATATCTCAAACATATAAGACATACTGCACCTCCTAAAAATTATTGTTCCTATTATAGCATAAATAAACAATTTAGCAAGGGTTTTTGTAAAAAAATTCTATAATTCTTGAACTATACACCTTTATCTAAGAAATCAGAGCGAAATATCATCTTACAGAATTCGAAGAATTATAAGGATTCTAGACGAGAATATAGGTTTAACTTCCAATTCTGAGAGAAGAATGATCAAATTTTTTTATCAAATATCTATAAAGATTTCATTGATACAGAACTCTGTTTACTCACATTCACTTCATAACTCTAGAGATATAAAAAAGAACCACTTTATAAGAATAGTATCATTTCTACTATCCATACAAGTGGCTCTTTGATGATGCCATAGAAAGGGCATCAAGATTTTTCAACTAGATTATTTAACTTTTTTGAAACGGAATAAGAGAATGGAACCAAATGCAAGTACTACTCCTACAAAAGTAAGCAACATAGTCATTTCAGATGTACCAGTATTTGGTAGTTCTTTAGTTTCTTCTGGTTGTTTAGGTTTGTTATCAGAAGATCCCGGAGTCTCAGCAGCATAAGTATTTGTGAAGGTTGGATTATTACCTGTAACCGTTGCTACAAGTTGACCTTGACCATTGTCTGCAACTTTTACTGTTACTGTATAAGCATTTTTATCATAAGTTACACCAGTTTCACCACCATCTTTTTCAGTGATCGTGTATGTGTAAGTTCCTGCAGCAGTGTATTCAATCGCTGGGAAAGCAACTGTTCCGTCCGCAGCATTTTTAGCTGTAGCTACAAGTTTGTCGCCTTCTTTCAATGCAAATTCATATTTATCTGCCTCAAGAGGTTTACCATTTAGGACTTTTATAGCAGTAATTGAAGTTGTTGCAGATTTAACAGAATACGAATTTACAAAAACTTTATTGTCATATTTAACACTTGCAAATTTCTCACCATAAACATCTGTTACAGTAACTTCAGCGTTAATAGTCTTATCATCGTAAACAAAACCTGGTTTTTGATCATTAACTTCTTTGATCTGATACTTATAAGTACCCACTGTAGAGAATTTAACGGCTTTAAATTTCACTTTGCCATCTTTATCGTTCTTAACAGTTTCAATAACTGATCCGTTTGGATCAAGCAGTTGGAAGCTAAATTCTTCAGCAGTTAAGTCTTTTCCTTTTAACTGCTTAGAAACTTCAAATGAAACTTCTGTAGAACGTGAACCAGAACTAATACCTTCAGTTGTGGTTAATGGTGCAAAACCTTCTACATCAAAGTTTTCAGTCGAAGTCGTAATTTTAACGTTATTGAAAGCTTTCTTTGTTGTATTATCAACTGGAGCGGTGATACGAGTCTTATAAACTACATACAAACCTTGGTTAGTTAGATCACCATTACCATTTGGAGTAATAGTGAAGTGATTAGAATCTTGAACAACAATGTGACTTGGATTCAAAAGAGGATGATGCTCATCCTTACCCCATTCAGTAAAGTAGTAACCTGTAATCTCACTAGCTAATACTTGCCCTTCAGGGATTGTATCTTGAATCGAAACACCTTCATAAGGATTAGCATATTTGTTTACGCGAATATACCAATTAATATAATTTGGATCGTTCTTATCTTGAACTCCCCATTTAGTAAATCCTGTTGGATCCTCATCTGGAACAATACGAGTCAAATTGTATACTCCTGCTCCAGGAATGTCGATTGGATACGATTTATTGAGTTCAACATTATCAGCCCATACAACAGTAAACAAGGCCGAAATTTGTTTCTCTTCAGGTAAGTTAGCAAAGTAGTCTTCGTTACTTACCGTCACAGTCGCTGTATTTGCAGACTTATTTGTCGTTAACTCAGCAACCTTAGTGACTCCATCGTTACCAAAGATTTCAGTAGTTGAATCTGATTCAATTTTGAATTCATTTGGAACTTTATAAACCATAAAGTCACCATTCTTCAACGTTGTTGAGTTGTCGAACTTGTAAGTGGTTTGAAGGTAAAATTTCCCTTCACCATACTCTGCACCGTCAACTAACTTATTATTGTTAATTGTCGGTACTGTCGTTAGCGTATAGCTACTAGATGGTAGTTCAGCAGCTTTAACCACATTGCTAGTTCTTAGTACTGGGATAAATACTGAAGCTACTAACAATAGCGCCATGAATGCATGAGAAAGTTTTTTATTAATCTTTTTCACAACATTTGCCTCCTTTATTTTTGGGGATAGATTCCCCTATTTATTATTATATATTCTTATATAAATTTGTCAAGTATTTCATAGTAGTTCGATGTTCAAATCATGTCTTTAAGCTCTTATTTAATAGGGTATAACAGACTTTCATCGTTCAACACCTCATCTAAATTATCTATAAGAAATTCTAACATTTATATTATATTAGTAAAAAAGAAAAGACCTCTGAGGTCTTTTAAATCATTCATTTAAAGTCATTCGTTTTTGTTAACAAGATTTTACAAAAATTAGAAATTCTTAAAGTGTCTCTAAGAGTTCTTGCATCTGAACATCATCCGGAACGAGTTTTAAATAAGCTTCAGCTTGTACTTTGGCTTCTTCAAAATACCCCAATTCACGCAAAAGATAAGTATACTGCTCTAAAAACTCTGGATTGTCCTTGAGGTTAGATGACAGTTCTTGATAGAGCTCATAAGCCTTATCTAAATCTTCAATTTCCTGGTAAGAACGGGCAATCATCCACTTGGTTAAGAGATTTTCAGGTTCTTGATTTTGGAGAGCGATTATGTCCTCAAACCGTTCTTGTTCCATATAAATGGTTGCAAGGCGAAGGAAAATTTCTTCTGTATCCTCTGCATCTTCTTTTGCAGTAAGGAGAAACTGCTCAGCACCACTAGGATCATGCAATTCATACGAAAACTGTGAAGCAGCAAGCAAGAGCCGAGTTTCAAATGGATTTTTCTCCAAACCTTGTTTAGCGATACGAAGGGCCTCTTCCACCTGATGTTCCTTGTGCAAGGCTTGACTATAACCATACTCATATCCTTCAAAATCTGGCGAAATGGTATCAATCTGCTTAAAGTAAAGGGCAGATTTTTGATACTCTTCTTGGTCAAAGTAAAGACTAGACAGTTCAAAGGCAGTTTGGTCATCGTATTCCAATTCTAAAGCTTTTTCTAAGAATTCAGTTGCAGCTTCAAACTTGCCTAACTGGGCATAAGCGTAACCAATTCTTTGATAGGTTGAGACACCCGTTTGCTCATAGATAGAGCGATTGTCTAATTGAGCATAACCCTGAATAGCTTCCTGATAATTTCCTAACTCACTATCTAACTCAGCTAAACCAAAAACTAATAAGGGATCGTCTGAGTAGTTTAGGGCTTCCAGTAACTTTTCACGCGCTACATCTGTCAATCCTTCCAACTGATAGAGGTCGGCCTTCAAGGCCAAGGCCGATACATACCAGTCACTTTCGGGTGTGATTTCCTCAAGGTAAGCAAAGGCTTCCTCAACATTGCCATCCTCACTAGCAATGCTGGCTAAGTTCAGATTCACTTCTGGAAATTCTGTAACGATATGTTGGTAAATTTCTTTCGCTTGAGGATAAAAGCCAATTCCCTCTAGATAGCTTGCTAGTTCATAGAGAACCTCACTTGAATCTGTTTCGAGGGCTTTGTGAAAAAACTGATCCGCTTTGGTTAAATCCTGTTCATCCAAAGCCTGGAGCATGCGTTGACTATTGTTCACTCTTGATTTCCTCCCCATCTTCTTCATACAAACCGCTGACTTTCTTATACCAGTTAAAGATAGCTGAGATAACGACCTTGGCAGAAGCATAGACAGGAATTCCCAGCAAGACTCCCCAAATACCAAACATGGATCCTGAAGTTAGGAGAACAAAGAGGACATTGATTGGATGGATGTTTAGCTGACTACCTAAAATAAGCGGAGAAACGAAGCGACCTTCAATCGTTTGTTCAACAATAAAGACAATAATCACTTTCAAAAGCATGACAGGCCCCGCTATCAAGCCCAAAACCAGAGCAGGCAACATCGCTAGAAAACTACCCAGGTAAGGTACTAGATTGAGGATACCAGCCGTGATACCAAGAGTCACAGCATATCTGAGACCAATAATCTTAAAGAAGATAATAAACATAATTGCCACGATAATAGCAACTGTAACCTGTCCTCTAACGTAGTTTGATAACTGTTTATTAACATCTGACAAAACTTGTCCAACAGGTTCTTTTAACTTGTTTGGGATGAATTTAGTTAGGTAATCCCGCAAGCCTTTCCCATCTCTCAAAAGATAAAAGAGCATAAAGGGTACGATAATAACCGCTACAATGACCTGGGAAACGCTACTGATAAAGGCACTAACCCAGTTAACAGCTTGAGAAGAGATTTTGCTGGCCCACATGGTCGCCTCACTAGAAACATTGGAAAGAACCTGCTCCAACTGTGGTCTAAAATCATCTGGCAAGCGTTTGGTTACAAGGTCATTGATCACCTTATCAGCATCTTCCAGGTATGTCGGCACATTCTTCGCAAAATTTAAGACTTGGCGTTGCAGATTAGGAATTGCGACTGCCAGCCCCCAAATGATAAAGAGTCCAATAATAACAAAAACAATACTAATGGCAAGGACACGATTGATCTTGCGCTTCTCCATCCAGTCCACAATCGGATTGAGGAGGTAATAAAGTAAACCAGATAAAATAACTGGCAACATGACAACTCCTAGAAAATCCAAAACTGGTAAAAAGATAAAACTAATCTTACTTAGAATAAAAATGTTTAGCCCCAGTAACAAAGTTACTAAAAATACAGTGATGGCTTTATTATCTAAAAACCACTTAAAAAACCAAGATAGGCTAAAATGTTTCTCTTTATGTTCCATAAATACATCCTTTCTGTCATTCTCTCATTATACCATTTTTAGACTAAAATAACTCTTTTTTAAAGTGCTTACATGAATGAATCTAGTGCTTCATGACTGCCATTTTGTGGTATAATGAACTTATCATTATTAAGAGGTATGGACATGAAAGAAACTGTTTATTTTGGAACTTACACTCGTCGCTTATCTAAAGGGATTTACAAGGCAGATTTTGATACAGAAACAGGCCAGCTTGCAAATCTTGAACTCTTTGCTGCTGAACCAAGTCCGACCTACCTTGCCTTTGACCAACAGCAACACTTATACACTGTAGGGAGCCAGGATGGCTTGGGTGGAATCGCTGCTTACAAGACAAATGGCACTTTGCTAAATCATGTGGTTGAAGAAGGCGCTCCCCATTGCTATGTGGCAGTGGATGAAAAGCGTGGTCTCGTATACGGAGCTAACTACCACAAAGGTCAAGTTCTGGTTTATAAACGTCAAACGGATGGTAGCCTCATCCAAACGGATCTAGATCAGCATAGCGGACAAGGTCCTCATGAAAACCAAACTTCCCCACATGTACACTTTACGGATATAACACCTGACCAGTACCTCGTCACCTGTGATCTAGGAACAGATGAGGTAACAACCTATGATGTTAGTCCAGAAGGAAAACTAAATAAACTCTACACTTATCACAGTCAAGCTGGAGCAGGTGCTCGCCACATCGTTTTCCACCACCACTATAAGATTGCCTATCTCATCTGTGAACTGAATAGCACGATAGAGGTCTTGATTTATGATGGGGTTGGTGAATTTGAACGCATGCAAGTGATTTCAACCTTACCAGATGGATACGAAGGCTTTAATGCTACTGCTGCCATTCGTCTTTCAAAAGATGGCAAATACCTCTATGCATCCAACCGAGGTCATGATTCCATTGCAGTCTATACAATCCTCGCTGATGGCAGCTTGGAATTATTAGAAATTGTACCAAGTCATGGAAAAAATCCACGTGATTTCGACCTGAGTCCTGATCAAGAGTTTCTCATTGCTGTTCATCAAGATTCTGATAACGCAACCGTCTTTAAGCGCAATCCTAAAAGTGGTCGTCTTGCAGAGCTTTCTAACGACTTCCATGTCCCTGAAGCAGTCTGCATCAACTTCCCACATTAAAAAAAATGAACTTGAGTTTCAAGTTCATTTTTTTATAGTCTATTTCTAACATTAATACGGTTAATGGCACGTTGAAGAGCAATCTTAGCACGTCGTTCTTGGTCTATTAAGTGCTTTTCATGGGCTTCTTCGATTTCTCGTTCAGCGCGAAGTTTGGCACGTTCCGCACGACTGATATCGATATCACGAGCACGCTCTGCTGAGTCAGCTACAATGGTAATGATGTCATTAGCAATCTCGATAATTCCTCCGTTCACTGCAATCCAGTTCACATGAGTATCATCATCGATACGTTTTACCTTCACTTCATCAACCGCTAAAACCGCAATCATATTTTCATGTCGTGGCAAGATCCCCATCTCACCATCCAGAGTTCGTACCGATACAAAGCTGGCATGGTGATCATAGACGAGGCCATCTGGTGTCACGATCTGGACAGTTAAATGAGCCATAGATCACCTCTTAAAATCCCATTTTCTCTGCCTTAGCAATGACGTCTTCGATTGAACCGACACCACGGAAGGCATCTTCTGGTAGCTGGTCATGTTTTCCTTCAAGGATTTCCTTAAAGCCACGAACTGTTTCCGCTACTGGTACATAAGAACCAGGTTGGCCAGTAAATTGTTCTGCAACGTTAAAGTTTTGAGACAAGAAGAACTGGATACGACGGGCACGTGCCACCAAGGTCTTTTCTTCATCAGAAAGTTCATCCATACCAAGGATAGCAATGATATCTTGCAATTCATGGTAACGTTGAAGGACACGTTTAACCTCAGCAGCAACTGCATAGTGCTCCTCACCAACAATCTCAGGTGCCAAGGCACGAGAGCTTGAAGCTAGAGGGTCAACGGCCGGGTAGATACCCAACTGTACCAACTTACGTTCCAAGTTTGTTGTTGAATCCAAGTGAGCGAAAGCTGTGGCTGGCGCAGGGTCAGTGTAGTCATCCGCTGGCACATAGATAGCCTGGATAGAGGTTACAGAACCCTTCTTAGTTGATGTGATACGTTCTTGCAATTGACCCATTTCCGTAGCAAGTGTTGGTTGGTAACCAACGGCTGAAGGCATCCGACCCAAAAGGGCAGATACTTCTGAACCAGCTTGAGTGAAACGGAAGATATTGTCAATGAAAAGAAGCACATCTTGGCCTTCTACATCACGGAAGTATTCGGCGATTGTCAAACCAGTAAGGGCAACACGCATACGTGCTCCAGGTGGTTCATTCATCTGACCAAATACCATGGCTGTTTTCTCGATAACGCCTGATTCTTTCATTTCCCAGTAAAGGTCATTCCCTTCACGAGTACGTTCCCCAACACCGGTAAATACTGAAATACCACCATGTTCTTGGGCAATGTTGTGAATCAATTCTTGGATCAAGACAGTTTTACCAACTCCGGCACCACCGAAAAGTCCAACTTTACCACCTTTTAGGTAAGGGGCAAGAAGGTCGATAACCTTAATCCCTGTTTCCAAGATTTCAGATGAGGTAGACAATTCATCAAAAGTTGGAGCTTTCTTATGAATTGGCTGACGCTCAGCGTCTTCAGCGAAAGGAGCATCCAAGTCAATGGTATCTCCCAAAACGTTGAAGACACGTCCCAAAGTTTCTTTACCTACTGGTACAGAGATTGGACGGCCTGTGTCCAAAACTTCCATTCCACGAGTCAAACCATCTGTTGATTCCATGGCGATCGTACGGACCATACCATCACCCAACTCCAAGGCTACTTCAAGGACGATTTTTGTTTTTCTTTCGTCATTTTTGTAGACGACAAGTGCATTATTAATCTCAGGAAGTGTTTCCCCTGCTGCAAACAAGACGTCTACAACGGGTCCGATAACCTGAGCAATTTTACCTGAACTCATCTCCTTCTCCTATTCTATATAAGATACTGTCGGTTCCTAGTTCAACTAGGTCCTAATACTCTTCGAAAATCAAATTCAAACCACGTCAGCGTCGCCTTGCCGTACTCAAGTACAGCCTGCGGCTAGCTTCCTAGTTTGCTCTTTGATTTTCATTGAGTATAAGTTCATTTTAATACGAGGGAGGCAAAGCCTTATTCTAAGGCACTAGCCCCCGCTACGATTTCTGTAATTTCTTGTGTAATCGCCGCCTGTCTAGCACGGTTATACTGGATTGTCAAATCATTGATGACTTTCTTGGCATTATCAGTCGCTGTCTGCATGGCTGTCATACCTGCAGCATTTTCAGCTGTCTTGGCATCGATAATAGCCCCGTAAATCATACTTTCAGCATACTGTGGCAACAATTGCTCTAGAATCTCATCACGGCTCGTTTCCAACTCAAAGGTCAAGCTATACTCTTCATCCGCTTCATTTGGATCCAAGTCAACAATTGGAAGCATTTGTTCCACACGCATCTGACTTGTGAGAGTATTGACATGATGGTTGTAGCAGACGTACAATTCATCAAAAAGTTCGTTTTGGTACATCTCAATCGTTTTTGAAATAATTTTACGAACTTCATCAAAACTAGGCTGATCTGCCAAGCCACGTAGTTCATAGATTGGCTGAATACCTCGAGCCTTAAAGAAATCAGCTCCCATACCACCGATACAGATTATCTCAAAATCTTTACCATCTGGATGGTATTCTTCTTTCAACTCCATAACGGCTTTAAGGATGGAAGCATTATAACCTCCAACCAAGCCACGGTCTGAAGTGATAACGATATAGCCTGTTTTCTTAACTGGGCGACTGATAAGCATCGGATTGGTTGAACCACCAGATCCGTTACCATGCAGAATATCCGTCAAAAGCTTACGAACTTTCTGAGCGTAAACTTGGAAGTTGCGCGCTGCTTCTTCAGAGCGACCTAACTTGGCAGCCGATACCATTTGCATGGCATTTGTGATTTGACTCGTATTCTTGGTTGAGGCGATTTTTGTTTTAATATCATTTAGAGATACTGCCATCTGACACCTCTATTCTTATTGGAAGCTGGATTGATTGAGAAACTCTGTAATCGCAGCATCCAAGACTGCTTCTTCTGGCAAGTCTTTTGTTTCACGAATGGTTTCCAAAATCTCTGGATAATGAGCATCAAAGAAAGTATGGAACTCTTCCTCAAATCGAACAATGTCATCTACAGGAATCGTATCCAAGAAACCATGTGTCAAAGCATAAAGAATGGTTACTTGTTTCTCAACAGGTAATGGTTTATGAACTGGTTGTTTCAGAACTTCAACGGTACGACGTCCACGATTTAACTTAGCTTGAGTAGCCGCATCCAAATCAGAACCAAACTTAGTGAAGGCTTCCAACTCACGATATGAAGCAAGGTCGATACGAAGTGTACCAGCAACCTTCTTCATAGCTTTGATTTGTGCAGAACCACCTACACGAGATACAGATGAACCCGCATCGATAGCTGGACGAATACCCGCATTGAAGAGACCATCACCGAGGAAGATTTGTCCGTCAGTGATAGAAATCACGTTGGTTGCGATATAGGCAGAGATATCCCCCGCTTGTGTCTCGATAAATGGTAGGGCTGTGATTGATCCACCACCAAGCTCATCAGAAACTTTAGCTGAGCGCTCAAGCAAACGGCTGTGGAGGTAGAAAACATCCCCTGGAAAGGCTTCACGACCTGGAGGGCGACGAAGCAAGAGGGAAAGCTCACGATAAGCGACCGCTTGTTTTGAAAGATCATCATAAACAATCAAAACATGCTTGCCTTGGTACATAAATTCTTCCGCCATAGCAACTCCAGCATAAGGAGCTAGGAAGAGCAATGGAGACGGTTGTGAAGCAGAAGCCGTCACAACGATTGTGTAGTCCAAGGCACTGTACTGACGAAGTGTTTCTACTTGCGTACGAACTGTTGATTCTTTTTGTCCAATCGCTACATAGATACAGATCATATCTTGCCCTTTTTGGTTCAAGATTGTATCAATTGCAATGGTTGTTTTCCCTGTCTGACGGTCACCAATAATCAACTCACGTTGACCACGACCAATCGGTACAAGCGCGTCAATAGCTTTCAAACCTGTTTGTAATGGTTCAGATACAGACTTACGTTGCATAACGCCAGGAGCTGGCGCTTCTACTGGACGAGTCTTGTCAGTATGGATGTCACCAAGACCATCAACTGGACGACCAAGTGGGTCGACAACACGTCCGATCAGGCTGTCCCCCACAGGTACTTCCATAATTTTACCTGTACGGCGAATGGTATCACCTTCACGAATATCTGTAAAGTCTCCAAGGATGATAATCCCAACGTCTGTAGACTCCAAGTTTTGCGCCATCCCATAAGAGCCGTTTTCAAAAATCAACAGCTCTCCACTCATGGCATTTTCAAGACCGTGAGCACGCGCAATTCCATCCCCGATATAGGTTACAACACCTGTTTCAGACACATCAAAATTGGGTTTGAAATTTTCAATTTGTTGCTTAATTAAAGCGCTGATTTCTTGTGCGTTAATTGCCAAAAGAACACCACTTTCTATTTCAAATTTTCTTTAACAACTCGAAGTTGTTGTTTTATACTCACATCAATTGTCTTGTGATTAGCAAAAATGACAAAACCACCAATGAGTCCTTCATCAATTTGTTCTTTAATACTCCGTACTTTCAGAGACATTTTTTTCTCTATCAATGGGAGCAGACGTTCCTTCTGTTCGTCCGTCAAAGGATGAGCTGAAGAAATCGTGACTACAAACTGATTGGTTTCTCTTTCAAGACGATTCAAACAATCAACAATGATATCATAAAAAAGATTTGCTCTGTGATTGTAAATCAGAACCTGAATAAAGTTTTGCATTAAAGTTGAGACAGAGTCTTGAAAAAAACCAACTGTTTTTTCCTTATCAGACTCATCAACTGCCACCTGAGCTAAAAAAGAAGGTAAGCCCGTTTCTTCTGCAACTTGCTTGATTTGATCCAAATCTGAAAAAATCCGATCTTCTTCTCCTTTTTCAATCACTAATTGGACAAAAGGTATGCTGTACTTTTCAATTACCTTTGCTGTTTTCTTGTCCATTAGGCTTCTCCTAGCTGATCGATATACTGATCAATGAGTTCCTTATGAGCATGACTGTCAAGGTTTTTTGAGATGATTTTACCAGCGAGACTAATCGTCAAATCTGCCACCTCGCCCTTAACACTTTGCAAAGCTTCAGCTTTATTCTGAGCAATTTCTTGATTCGCCTTCTCTTTTAAGCGACCTGCTTCTACTTTAGCATCTGCTAGAATATCTGCTTTACTCTTCTCTGCAGTCTCTTTAGCATTTTCAATGATTGTTTTGGCCTCGTTGCGACTACCAGCCAATTCATCTTCACGTTTTTGAGCAAGAGTTTCTGCTTTTTGACGAGCTTGTTCAGCTCCATCAATATCAGCAGCAATTTTATTTGCCCTTTCTTCGAAGACACTTGTCAGGTTTGACCACGCATATTTCTTAACTAAGACAATCAAAAGGATAAAAGAGCCAGCGATTAAAATAAAGTTACCAATTAATTCACCTACTGTTACGTGCATCTGTTACTCCTTTCTACTCTTCTCCATCATTTATCTTATTTCCTAAGTACATAGAAGACAACATGGTAAACACATAGGCTTGGATGCAGGAAATAAAGACAGAAAAGGCTGTCCAAGCCAAGTTAGCACCAAAAGCAACTGGATACCAATATAGAGCTTGATGAGATAGAGTGATTAGCAAACTAGCCATCACTTCTCCAGCAAAGATATTTCCGAACACCCGCAAGGCAAGTGATAAAAAGTTGGTAAACTCTTCTAAGATATTCATGGGAGTCATAAAGCCAGGTGTGATATAGGCTTTTAGATATTTTTTAATCCCACGGCGACGAATCCCTTCAATATGGGTCATCAGGATAATTCCAAATGACAAGGCCAAGTCAAACTGGAGATTTGCAGTTGGCGATGTCCAAAGGTTTGTCCCATCTGTAGTTTGAAGTTTCGCCATCAAACCGAGGTTATTTGCCAGTACCATAAATAGAAATAGACAAAGGAAAAAGAGCGAGTAGTCTTTCATGTAGCTTTTACCAATGTTAGGTTCTGTAAATCCAATAACGAAGTCATAGAAATACTCAAGTACATTTTGCTTTCCTTTGGGTTTCAAAGTCATATTGCGACTTGCCCAATAGATAAAGCCAAAAACAACTCCCACAATCAACAAGGTCATGGCTAACATGGTTAAATCAAAGGTAACAGGACCAATATTGATGGTTGGATTGATACTTTCTTCCATCTAGAATCCTCCCTTTTCTTCTCGTTCCATTTGTCTATTTGATGACGAATGAAAAGACGAGGGTAACCAAGAACGTTCCTTCAATAAAGGCAATCCCCATGATCATTAAGCTACGTAATTGTGGGATGATGTCTGGTTGGCGAGCTGCTGATTTGAACAAACCGTTCATCAACATACCTTCTGCAAGAGATACACCCATACAGGCAAGACAAAGACCGAAAAATGTTAAATTCATGATGAATTCTCCTTTTATTTAAAATTTACTTACTTAGTTTAGTCCTAAAATTTGTTTTTGTCAACTTTTTACTTACGTTGGAAGCGTTTCAGATAATATATTTCTATTTTTGCTATTTTTACACTATTTTATAAAAAGTTTTTCCATTTTAGATTGCGTGTTTTTCTTGATTTTACTCTATTTTCTGAAACAAACTGAAAAATCCAAGTTAAGAACTTGGATCGATTCATTTTATTTAAAATAGTAGGAATAGTGTTGTTTACAACCTGGATTAAATGGTGCACTGCAGTAAAGACAAGCCATCTGTTTTTGGTAATCTTGGAAAGTCATTGTCCTCTTACAACCCCCACATAAGATCGGTCGATCCTCAGAAAGCATCAAGGGATAGGGCGAAAACAAATGCGTTTCCATAGCATTGTGGCACTGATAACAAGCATAGTATTTTTTACACTCATAACACTGGAGGGAAACGATATCCTTTTCACCATGGTAATGAATACATCTACCTTCATTATCAACTAACAAACCTTGTGCTTGATTCATTCACATTTCCTTCTCTAGGCACGAACTGTAACGCTGGTTCCATCTTCCTTATAGAGATTGATAAGACCTTCCTTGAGAGCGCGGACCATGTCCCCTGCTTGAACAGGTTGTGGGACCTTGATTGTCAAGAGTTCCATTGGATTTGGGGCTCGGTCGATTTTATTGCCCTTGGAATCATGAAGATCTTCGATATAAGTCTCAAAATGACGGAAACCTGGTCCATAAAACTCAACTTGATCGCCTTCGTTGATGACATTCCGTTGACGAATGATTGCCGTTTGAGTCGCATCATCATAAGCAACCACTTCAGCGACAAACTTGTATTCAGGAATTTTACGACGTGCACCAAATAGCTGTTCATTTTCAGACGGCGTACCGTAGTAGAAACCTGTTGCCAGTTCACGCTGGGCAACCTTCCACATCTCGTCCACCAAGTCTTGTTTGATAGCTTCAAATTTCTCAGGATTTTCGAGATAAGCATCTACAGCCGCCTTGTAACAGTTGGTCACAGTTGAAACATAGTGGATAGACTTCATACGACCTTCAATCTTGAGACTGTCTACACCGTTTTCGATCATATCTGGAATATGGTCAATCATGGACATGTCGACGGCTGACATTGAAAATTCTTCTGGGATTTCACCTTTAAGACTCTTACGTTCTTGACCAAAAGGCATATCGTAAAGATCGTATTTCCAACGACAAGACTGAGAACAGCCCCCACGGTTGGCATCACGCATACTCATGTGGTTTGATAGTGTACAGCGACCTGAGTAGGAAATACACATGGCTCCATGGACAAAGGCCTCAATCTCAACATCAGTGCGTTTGCGAATCTCTGCCAATTCTTCCATTGAAACTTCACGGGCCAAAACCACGCGAGTTAGACCAAGTTCTTTCCAGAACTCTAAAGTTTCATAGTTGGTCGCACTGGCTTGGGTTGAAAGATGGATTTCAAGACCAGGTGCTTCAGTTGCTGCAATCATAATCAAGGCTGGATCTGACACGATAACTGCGGCAATCCCGATGTCACGCAACTTACGGAACCATTCTCCAGCACCAGCTTCATTTCCTTCGTGCATAACCATGTTAGCAGCCACATAGACCTTGGCACCGTACTTAGCAGCAAACTGCACGCCTTCTTCCATCTGTTCAAAGGTGAAGTTTCCTGCACGACTACGAAGACCATAGGCCTGTCCGCCGATGAAGACTGCGTCCGCACCATATTGAACAGCTACTTTCAGCTTCTCTAAAGTCCCTGCAGGTGATAAAACCTCAGGACGTTTTAATGTTTTTGTCATTTTTTCTCCTATTTGCAATATAAAAGTTTGACGTTTTTCCTTCTCATTTTATAGTAAATAAGCAATAAAATCAAGCCTAGACAGATTGTTTTGACAATTCTAATCTTTTCTAAAACAAAAAACTAGCCTTTCTAGACTAGTTGTTCTCAAGATAAAATTCAAAGCGTTCGCCCACGTATTGACTCTTTACATACTCGAAAGCCGTCCCATCTTCAAGATAAGAGACCTGAGTCAAGGCTAAAATGGCATGACCCTTTTCGACTTCTAGATAGTGAGCAATCTTTTCCTTAGCCAATCTCGCATAAATGGTCTGTTGGGATTTGCCAATCCGGTAACCATGTTGCTGCAAGGTTTGGAAGAAATGACTGGTGATTTCTTCTTTTTTGAAATCCTTAATAAATTTCTCAGGAATGGATGCGACTTCATAGACTAGTGGAACTTGGTCAGCGTAACGCACCCGTTCCATGCGGATAATATTCTCTGTCGGAGTAATCCCTAGCTTAGCGACCTCTTGCTCATTTGGAATGGTTCTTCTGTAAGAAATGAGTTGGCTAGAAGGGACTTTCCCCTGAGATTTGACAATCTCCGTAAAACTGGTTGTCCCCCGCATTTTTTCTTGGACACGAGTGCTAGAGACAAAGGTTCCACTTCCTACTCGACGCTCCAAAACTCCTTCCTCAACCAAGAGAGAGATAGCCTGGCGTAATGTCATCCGGCTAACTTGAAACTGTTCCGCTAAATCTCGCTCACTTGGAAGTCTCTCTCCGATTTTCCAATGATGCTCATCTATATCCTTTTTGATCTGATCGTGGATTTTCATATAAGCTGGTAACATGATTCTCACTTCTTTTCTTTATTTTCTCCATTGTACCGTATTTGCTAAGAAAAAGTCAAACTTTGCCTTGTTTAGTTGGTAATTCGCCCCTATTTGTGATAGAATATTGAAAAAGATATTTCTTTTGAGAAAGGAAAAAGATGAGCAACATTTCAACTGATTTGCAAGATGTCGAAAAAATCATCGTGCTGGACTATGGTAGCCAATACAACCAGCTGATTTCACGCCGTATTCGTGAAATTGGTGTTTTTTCAGAGCTAAAAAGTCATAAAATCTCAGCCGCAGAGGTTCGTGCGATTAACCCTGTAGGAATCATCCTCTCTGGTGGACCAAACTCTGTATACGAAGATGGTTCATTTGATATTGACTCAGAAATTTTTGAACTTGGCATTCCAATTTTGGGAATCTGCTATGGTATGCAACTTTTAACTCATAAACTTGGAGGAAAAGTTGTCCCTGCAGGTGATGCTGGTAACCGCGAGTATGGCCAATCACCACTTACCCATACCACTTCTGCCCTCTTTGAAGGAACTCCTGAAGAACAGATTGTTTTGATGAGCCATGGCGATGCTGTAACAGAAATTCCTGCCGATTTTGTTCGTACTGGTACTTCTGCTGACTGTCCTTATGCAGCCATTGAAAACCCTGACAAGCACATCTATGGGATCCAATTCCACCCAGAAGTGCGCCATTCTGTATACGGAAATGATATCCTTCGTAACTTTGCCCTTAACATCTGTAAGGCTAAAGGCGACTGGTCAATGGATAACTTTATCGACATGCAGATTCAAAAAATTCGTGAAACTGTAGGTGACAAGCGTGTTCTTCTCGGCCTATCAGGTGGTGTTGACTCTTCTGTTGTTGGAGTTCTTCTCCAAAAAGCAATCGGTGATCAATTAATCTGTATCTTTGTAGACCACGGTCTTCTCCGTAAGGGAGAGGCTGACCAGGTTATGGACATGCTTGGTGGTAAGTTTGGTTTGAATATCGTCAAAGCAGACGCTACAAAACGCTTCCTTGACAAACTTGCAGGTGTTTCTGATCCTGAACAAAAACGGAAGATTATCGGTAATGAGTTTGTTTATGTCTTTGATGACGAGGCAAGTAAGCTCAAAGATGTAAAATTCCTTGCTCAAGGAACGCTTTACACTGACGTGATTGAGTCTGGTACAGATACTGCTCAAACCATCAAATCACACCACAATGTTGGTGGTCTTCCAGAAGACATGCAGTTTGAATTGATTGAGCCATTGAACACTCTTTATAAAGACGAAGTCCGTGCCCTCGGTACAGAGCTTGGTATGCCAGACCACATCGTGTGGCGCCAACCATTCCCAGGACCAGGACTCGCTATCCGTGTCATGGGTGAAATCACTGAGGAAAAACTAGAAACTGTTCGTGAGTCTGATGCTATCCTACGTGAAGAAATCGCTAAAGCTGGTCTTGACCGCGATATCTGGCAATACTTCACTGTCAACACAGGCGTTCGTTCAGTAGGTGTTATGGGTGACGGTCGTACATATGACTACACCATTGCCATTCGCGCTATCACTTCTATCGATGGTATGACAGCTGACTTTGCCAAAATTCCTTGGGATGTCCTTCAAAAGATCTCTGTACGTATCGTAAACGAAGTAGACCACGTTAACCGTATCGTCTACGATATTACAAGTAAACCACCCGCAACCGTTGAGTGGGAATAGAATTTTCTATAAAATAATAAATAATACTGCTGGAGCATGGACTACAGTAGTATTATTTTTTATAATTTCAATATTAAGAAAATTTCTCGACTCTCAACACCCCTTTTTAAATCCCTGAAACCATGCTATAATATAGTAAGTATAGATCCAATAACCTAATGATAAAGATTTCTTACATCATCCGTAAGTGTTATTCTACTCTGATTCATATTATAATGAAAGTAACAAAAGATGGAGGTGTTTCACATGGAAACCATTTTACGAGTAGAATCATTAAAAAAGCATTATGGAAAAGAGCCCAATGTCACCAAAGCCTTGAACGGCATATCTTTTCAAGTTGTAAAAGGTGAGTTCTTAGGAATTATGGGGAGTAGCGGTTCTGGGAAAACAACCCTTCTTAACTGTCTCGCCACAATCATCAAGCCAACTGACGGCTCTATTCAAATGCAAGAAAAAGATTTAGGTCAGTTAAAAGGGAACCAGTTAGCTGATTATCGTGGCAAGGAAATTGGTTACCTCTTTCAAAATTTTGAGCTCTTGGACAATCTTACGGCCAAAGAAAATATTTTACTCCCCTTGTCTTTGCACAAGGTCGATGCCGACGAAAGCAAGGTTCGGTTAGAATTGCTTTCCCAGTATCTGGATATTTCTGAACTTCTGGATAAGTTCCCTTCTCAATTATCAGGTGGTCAACGACAAAGGGTAGCTGCTGCTCGTGCCTTGATTTTAGACCCTAAAATTGTATTTGCGGATGAGCCCACTGGGGCTTTGGACTCTAAAAATGCAAGCATTTTGATGCAGAAACTATCTGAAATGAATCAAGTGGAAGAAACCACCATTCTCATGGTTACCCACGATTCAGTTGCAGCCAGCTTTTGCAACCGCATCTTGTTTATCCAAGACGGAAAACTATTCCATGAAATCCGTCGTGATTATCCAAGAGAAAGTCAAGAAGACTTCTACCACAGAATACTAAAGGTCATTGCAGCCCTAGCTGGAGGTGATGGCAATGTTTTCTAAATTAGTCTCAAGAAATAGCAAGAGAGATCGAAAGAATAACAGCTTGTATTTTAGTTCTATGGTTCTTTCCATCATCTCCTTTTACATCATCCTTTCTTTGTCTCATCAAGATGTGATGATCTTTCTCAAACAAATAGAAAGTGACGCTGTAAATAAACTCTTTAGCATGATTCCCATTCTTTATGTAGCAACACTCTTTATCCTCTTTTTTCTAGTCTATTTCGCAAGCAGTATGCAGATGGAAAGAAGAAAACATGAATTTGGTGTTTATCTCACACTAGGCATGCGGAGAGGTAAACTGTTCTTACTGCTCCTACTCGAGGATTTGAGAAACAGCATCCTTGCTCTTGGAATAGGCCTTCCTATTGCCATCTTGATTTCAGAACTGATTAGCCTAATAACCGCTAAAATTGTTGGGTTGGGGATTATTGAACATCAATTTTCTCTATCTACTACAGCTCTAGTCTATACAGTCATCGGCTTCCTAGCTGTTAAATTAGTCGTCTTTGTTCTTTTAAGTGCAAAAACAGCCAATAAGGAAATCGGAGATCTTCTTGCCTATTCTCCTTCTGGTATGAAGAAACTACTTCCCAAAGGGGTATACCTTCTTACTTCCGTCCTCGGAATCTTGCTTCTCGGAACAGCCTATTACTTGGGGATGAGTAGACGAGCTTGGGAAAGTGTCATAACCATGGGCTTCACTGTTCTCTTGGGAACTTTTGGAACTATCCTACTCTTCTTTGGTATGCGTTTATTTATAGACTTTTTGGTTAAGCTTGGAAGCAATCGAAAACTCCACACCTATAATTTTAGACAGATTCAGGAATTAGTTATCCAGCACTCAACTATACTGGCCATCTGCTCCCTCTTAATCTTCTCTGCCTTGTGCCTCTTTGGAGCAGGTATTGCTATTTCAAGTGGCAATTCAGGCAATCAAACCCACGTATTGGATTATACATTTAGAGATAGCAAGCAGGAAACAGACGAAAATCTTGATATAGACAAAGTTAAAAAAGAGCTTGAAGCTGCAGGACTAGCATCACAGTTTTCAAAGATTCTGCAAATCAAAGTTGGCAAACCGAAAGAACACGAGTCCGTGTCCTTCGAAGAGATCATCAAGGAGTTGAAAAAGCAAAAAGGCAGCAAGAACATGGAAATTTTGCTCCAAAGATTTAAACAGTCTACTACTTCCCACCTCATACCAGTTTCCGAATACAATGAACTTAGAAAGGCTGCCAATCTCCCTCCTATAGAATTAACTAGCAGGGAAGCCTACTTGTATATGGGGAAAGATTTTCTCTCAGATGAAAGTCTCGTCAACTCTGTTCTGAAGACGAAGCCTCAAATCAAAGTCATGGGGAATGAGGTAAAATTGATTGGAGAGGTTCAGTCTTTACCGATTGTAACGGATCGTGAAATCACCCTCTCTGTTGCCCTCATAGTCCCAGATGAAGTCTTTATGAACTATACAGACGGTCGCTACTCGAACTATGTCAGCGGTATCTTAGCTCCTGAGCTAGTCAAGGAAAAAGGCCTGATGAGGGCTATCTCAGATACCAATGAAAAGCTAAATCAAACCTCTCTTGGCTATGAAAGCTATATACAAAATATGGGAAGACAATTATTTTACATTATCTCTGCTAGCTATATCACCATCTATCTGGCTATCATCTTCCTTGTTGTCGCAAATACAATTATAGGCGTTCAGTTTTTGATGGGACAAAGACAATCCTACAGACGATACCAAACCTTGATCCATCTCGGAGCCAACTACGAAACTCTTTGTAAATCTTCAGAAAAGCAAATCAACTGGTATTTTGGTCTACCAATAGCCCTTGCACTTATCAGTAGTAGCTTCGGAGTAAGCTCCCTCCTCACAGGAATAGTACCCGCTAGCGCAAGAATGGCCATGGGGCAGAAATTTATCACAGCCATGCTGATAGTACTTCTCTTAACTGGATTTGAAATCATCTATATAAGAATTGTAAAGAAAAATAGCAACAAGTACTTGTTGTCCTTAATGGAACCTAAAAGAGATGAATAAGGTAAAATAAATTAGGAAAAGGAGGAACCGGTATGAAGCATATTCTGGTTATTGAAGATGAAGCCTTGATTCGAGATGAAATTGTTATTATGTTAGAGAAAACGGGTTATCAAGTTGATAAGTTGACTGACTTCAAAGATACAAGCCAGCAAGTATTGCAATACGATACGGATTTAATCATACTAGATTTGAATTTGCCGGGAGAAACAGGTTTTCAAATTTGTAAAAATCTCAAGTCCAAACGCTCTGTGCCCATATTGGTTCTCACCTCCCGTGAACAACTAAAAGATGAGATTTACGCCCTGAAATTAGGGGCAGATGAGTATCTAACAAAGCCTTTCAAGAAAGAAAGATTTTTGGCACGTATAGAAAATATCTTAAAACGCTATGAAGGCAGACGAAATCTACTTGAAAAAGATAATTTTCTGCTGGATAGACAGACCTATACCCTTTATATCAATGGACACTCGATTTTACTCCCCCAAAATCAAGGGAAATTGTTAGAAACCTTATTGGTTACTAATGCTCCTGTCGTCACAAAAGAAGAACTAAGTATGAAACTGTGGAATACAACTGAGTTCATCGATGAAAATGCCCTACAAGTAAACATTGCAAGGCTAAAAAAGGTGATGAAACAGGCTGGCATTGCCCTTCAAGTCAAGTCCGTCAGAGGTATTGGTTACAAGCTTGAAGAGGTAAGTCCAGATGAAACATAATCTAAAATATCTAGCTAGTTATCTGCCTTGGTTACTTGTTCTCTTAGCATTTGATCTATTTACAGCTGTCCTGCTTTGGCTTTCAGATGTGAGAATGTTTCAAGCCCTCATCCTTCTCTATATTTTAGCCACCGTCCTGCTTTTTTTCATCCTATCATTCTTACTTATAAAAACAGAAAGAAAAAAATCATCTGCCTATAAAGCCTTCATAGCCAATCCCAAGACGGATACTGAGCTTGAATTATTGCATTTATCAAGTGCCTCAGAAAAAGAAAGCATTGAAAAAATAGCAGATACACTTTATCAAAAGCAGGCTGAAATAGGAAAACTCAACTCATTACTAGCCGAGTATGAGGACTATGTTGAAAAATGGGCGCATGAGATTAAACTCCCTCTGTCGCTTCTTTCCCTCCTTTTGGACAATCAAAGCGACCAGTTGCCTGAGGATACAGCTTTTAAGTTGGACTATGTGAAAAAGCAAATCCAAGAAAATGTATCACAGATCCTATTCTACTACAGGGTGAAAAGTGAGAAAAATGATTTTCTATTTGAATACCTTGACCTAGAAGAGTGTATCCAAGATCTTTTGGAAAACTTTGATCCCTTGCTCAAAGAAAAGAAATTTACGATTAAGATAGAAAACATACAAGGAATCTGCTACACCGATCAACGCAGTTTTGAATTTGTCCTCTCTCAAATCCTAGCCAACTCCATTAAATATAGCTCCGACAAACCCGAACTCAATATTTATATATCAAAAGACAAGGGACGTACAAGTCTGATTATTAGGGATAATGGCTGCGGAGTTAAAGCTTGTGACTTCCCTCATATCTTTGAGAAAGGTTTTACAGGTGATTCAGGAGAGACAAGGAATAAATCAACAGGCATGGGCCTCTATCTGGTCAAACAATTAGCAGATGCTTTAAAAATCGAAATCACAGTAAAATCCGAATGGATGCAAGGATTTGAAATCACTCTTTCTATTTAGTCATTTTTCAATTAAGAAAATTGCCTAATCATAGGAAGCACATATTTTATACCAAAAAGGAAAGCACTTCTGCTTTCCTTTTTTATTTGCGTTTTTTCTTAGCTTTTTTCATTTTGTTGGCCATGCGTTTCATAGACTGTTTCATGGCAAATTCACCGATTTTACCTTTGAGTCCACCACCAAACATCTGGCCCATATCTGGCATTCCAGCTCCTCCAAGACCTGACATATCTGGCATGCCGCCTTGTCCCATCATGCCTTCAAGGGCAGACATATCCATTCCTCCCATATTTGGCATATTTTTAGGAAGGTTATTGGGATTGATTCCCATTTGCTTCATCATTTTGTTCATATCCCCAGACATGACACCTTGCATGAGCTGTTTGGCCTGGTTAAAGTCTTTGATAAATTTATTGACTTCGACAAAGGTATTTCCAGAACCGGCAGCGATACGACGGCGACGACTAGGATTTAACAAATCAGGATTTTCGCGCTCCTCAGGAGTCATGGAAGACACAATGGCACGTTTGCGCGCAATCTGGCGCTCATCCACCTTCATATTTTGAAGGGCTGGATTGTTAGCCATACCTGGAATCATCTTGAGCAAGTCTTCCATTGGCCCCATATTTTGCACCTGATCCAATTGATCGATGAAATCATTGAAATCAAAGGTGTTTTCGCGCATCTTCTCAGCCATTTCAAGGGCTTTTTGCTCATCGTATTCTTGAGAGGCTTTCTCGATCAAGGTCAGCATATCCCCCATACCAAGGATACGGCTTGACATACGATCTGGGTGGAAGGTTTCGATATCTTTTATCTTTTCACCCGTACCAGTGAACTTGATAGGTTTTCCAGTGATGTGACGAACAGACAAAGCTGCACCACCACGAGTATCCCCATCAATCTTGGTAAGAATAACCCCAGTCACTTCTAACTGAGCATTAAATTCACGAGCAACATTGGCCGCTTCCTGACCAATCATGGCATCAATGACGAGCAGGATTTCATTTGGCTGAGCCAGTGCTTTAACATCACGAAGCTCATTCATCAAAAGCTCATCAATCTGCAAACGCCCTGCCGTATCAATCAAGACATAGTCGTTGTGATTGGCTTGCGCTTGCTCCAAACCTTGGCGAACAATTTCAACAGCAGGCACTTCTGTTCCAAGTGCAAAGACAGGAACATCGATTTGTTGTCCAAGTGTTTTCAGCTGATCGATGGCTGCTGGACGATAAATATCCGCCGCAATCATCAAAGGACGAGCATTTTCTTCCTTCTTGAGTTTGTTAGCCAATTTACCAGCAAATGTTGTTTTACCAGCCCCTTGCAAACCGACCATCATGATAATGGTTGGAATTTTAGGTGACTTGATAATCTCTGCCGTATCGGAACCTAAAACAGCTGTCAATTCCTCATCAACGATTTTGATAATCTGTTGGGCCGGATTGAGGGTATCAATGACCTCGTGTCCGACTGCACGTTCACGAACCTTCTTGATAAAGTCCTTTACAACTGGCAAAGCAACGTCGGCTTCCAGCAAGGCCAAGCGAATCTCTTTGGTTGCTTCTTGAACATCAGCCTCAGAAATTTTTCCTTTTTTACGTAAATTTTTAAAGACGTTCTGCAAACGTTCTGTTAAACTTTCAAATGCCATTTTTCTTCCTCTTATTCTCTATTATCAATGCTTGTTAAAATTTCTATCTGCTCCAGCAGAAAGTCATCCTTGGGATAACGCTCTAAGATCTGGTCAAAAATCTGACTGCGGACAATGTAGTCGGAATACATGTGCAGTTTCATCTCATAATCTTCTAGAATCTTTTCCGTACGCTTGATATTGTCATAGACAGCCTGACGACTGACACCGAACTCCTCAGCAATCTCAGCAAGACTATAATCATCAGCATAATAGAGTTCAATATAGTTCATCTGCTTGTCTGTCAAAAGCGCCGCATAAAATTCAAAAAGGGCGTTCATACGATTGGTTTTTTCGATTTCCATAACTTTTATTATACCAAAAAAACGATTATACTGCTAGAGTAGAAGCACTTCAAATAGACTAAGAAAAAAAGAACCTTGCAAGGCAAGATTCTTTTAGTGTCTGACTTAAATAATTGTTCTTCTGGGAACTTAATCGAATTAAGCTTCGATTTCTGTAACCATACCTGAACCAACAGTACGTCCACCCTCACGGATAGAGAATGTAGTACCTTGTTCTACGGCGATTGGGTGGATCAACTCAACGTCGATAGTCACGTTATCACCAGGCATTACCATTTCAGTACCTGCAGGAAGTTCGATTGAACCTGTAACGTCAGTAGTACGGAAGTAGAATTGTGGACGGTAGTTGTTGAAGAATGGAGTATGACGTCCACCTTCTTCTTTAGTAAGGATGTAAACTTCACCTTTGAATTTAGTGTGTGGGTTGATTGAACCTGGTTTAGCGATAACTTGTCCACGTTCGATTTCGTCACGTTGAACACCACGAAGAAGGACACCTACGTTATCTCCGGCAAGACCTTCGTCAAGTTGTTTACGGAACATTTCAACACCAGTAACAACTGCTTTTTGAGTTTCTTCTTTGATACCAACGATTTCGATTTCGTCGTTGACACGAACAGTACCACGGTCGATACGTCCTGAAGCAACTGTACCACGTCCAGTGATTGAGAATACGTCTTCGACTGGAAGAAGCAATGGTTTGTCAGTGTCACGTTCTGGTTCTGGGATGTACTCATCAACAGTGTTCATCAATTCCATGATGATGTCTTCATATTTAGAGTCACCTTCAAGAGCTTTAAGAGCTGAACCTTGGATAACTGGAAGATCGTCACCTGGGAAGTCGTATTCTGACAAGAGGTCACGGATTTCCATTTCAACCAATTCAAGCAATTCTTCATCGTCTACCAAGTCAACTTTGTTCATGAAGACGATCAAGTGCTTAACACCAACCTGACGTGAAAGCAGGATGTGCTCACGAGTTTGTGGCATTGGTCCGTCAGTTGAAGCTACTACAAGGATAGCTCCGTCCATTTGAGCGGCACCAGTGATCATGTTTTTAACGTAGTCCGCGTGTCCTGGAGCGTCGATGTGAGCGTAGTGACGTTTTTCAGTTTCGTACTCAACGTGCGCAGTGTTGATAGTGATACCGCGTTCGCGTTCTTCTGGAGCAGCATCGATAGACGCATAGTCTTTAGGTTGGTTAACTGCTGAAGGCAAGCGACGTGCCAATACAGTTGTGATAGCTGCAGTCAAAGTAGTTTTACCGTGGTCAACGTGTCCGATAGTACCAATGTTAACGTGTGGTTTACTACGATCGTATTTTTCTTTTGCCATTTGAGTAAAAGCCTCCAATAAAATATATTTTATAGATAGACAGTAGGCAATACAGTCTAACTTTCCTTACTATTTTATCAAATTTCTGCTAAATTGCAAGTGTTTTACACATATTTTGTGAATTAATCTAAATCTTATCAAATCCTGTTCTTCTGCTTCTTTATGGCAATATAAATTCAAACTTATTTTGTTTGGAGATAGTATTTTCATCAAAAAAATCAGGTTTCCCTGATTTTAATTTGATTCTGTTTTTTCCAGTTCCTTAGCTTCTTTATGAGCTTCTTTATGGTTTTCATATAATTTCGCTAGGAACTTAGTAATTTCTTTAAAAATAGAGTAAGTAGGTACTGCTACGACCATCCCTATGACACCGTAGATATTACTTGACAGTAAAAGAAGCACCAAGATCGTAATCGGATGCACTTTCATAACCCCTCCAACGATACGTGGATAGAGAACATTTCCGTCAATCTGCTGAATAATAAGCATATAAGCAACCGCAATCAACATACGATGAGGATCCGTGAACACATTCGCAATTACCATTGGAATTAAGCCAATACTTGGACCAACATAAGGAATTAAATTTGCGATTCCAGAGAAAATAGCAAAAACTAGGGCGTACTTTAATCCGATAACGCTATAGCCAATATAGGCTAAAAATCCAATAATAACCGCATCAATCGCAATTCCACTGATATAACGGGCTATAGTTGTATTGAGATTGGTTAAAAGGCTAGAAAGATTCAATTTGTCATGCTTTAAGACGGTACGTTCCAACATTGGTAGCAACTTATGACCATCCAACAAGAAATAAATCAAGAATACAGGGGTCATAATGAGAATCAGAACTGTACTAAACAAGGCTGAAAGAACGCTTCCTAAACTGTTGCTGACGCTATTAAGGATATTCTGTAGGATATCCACATAGGAGAGATTCAGTTGTTGAATTGTTTGTTGAATATCAATATTTTGGAAGACTGGATTCATGGACAAATCGATGATCAAATCTTGTAGTCTACTATAGATGTTTTGACTAGAAATAATCAAGCTGGTCAACTGATTAATCAAAATCGGCAAGAGATAAACGACCCCCACAACGATAGCACCAATCAAGGCACAAAGAGTGACCAAGACACCAATTAGACGATTGATCTTACATCTCTTTTCTAAGAAAGTAACGACTGGATTTGTAATGTAGTAAAAAAATCCACCAAGCAAAAATGGAATCATGATGGTATTCACAACTGTTACGAAGGGAGTAATGATGGCTCCCATTTCTCTCCAAAGATAGAAAATCAGTGTTAACAATAAAATTTCAGCTGTCCAAAAAAATAATTTGTTTCTACGGAACATAGGTATCCTCCTTCTCTCTATTTTACCATATTTCTGAAAAAGATAAGATGGCTTTAGTAAAAAAGCGAGAATATTTTTTTTCTTTGTGATAAAATAAAGCTAATATGAAAAAAATAATTTTATCTTTTATGACACTTTTAGTTTTTGGAACAGCTTCTACTGTTTCTGCTCAGGAGTTTGATGTTGCTGCTAAACATGCCATTGCTGTCGAGGCTACAACTGGAAAAATCCTGTATGAAAAAGATGCAAATCAGCCTGTAGAAATTGCTTCTATTACCAAACTGGTTACAGTTTATTTGGTCTATGAAGCTCTGGAACAAGGAACTATCAGCCTGTCTACACCCGTTGATATTTCGGACTATCCTTACAAACTTACAACTAATTCTGAGGCGAGTAACGTCCCTATGGAAGCTCGAAACTACACTGTTGAGCAATTACTAGAAGCTTCTATAGTATCCAGTGCTAACAGTGCAGCCATTGCTCTTGCAGAAAAAATTGCCGGTTCTGAGAAAGACTTTGTAGACAAAATGAGGGCTAAACTTCTTGAATGGGGAATTCAAGATGCAACTATTGTAAACACTACTGGTTTAAATAATGAGACCCTTGGCGATAATATCTATCCTGGTTCAAAGAAAGACGATGAAAACAAGTTGAGTGCCTACGATGTTGCAATCGTCGCTCGTAACCTCATCCGAGATTATCCTCAAGTTTTGGAAATCACCAAAAAGCCAACTTCTACCTTTGCAGGGCTTGAAATCCACTCAACCAACTATATGTTGGAGGGAATGCCTGCCTATCGTGGTGGTATCGATGGACTAAAGACAGGTACTACTGATAAAGCTGGCGCTTCATTCGTTGGAACAACTGTTGAGAAAGGGATGCGTATTATTACGGTTGTTTTGAATGCAGATCAACAAGATACCAACCCTTATGCGCGTTTTACTGCAACTTCTGCACTTTTAGATTATATTTCTGCAAACTTTGCCTTAAAAACGGTCGTTCAGAAAGGTGAAGCATACAATGATAGTAAAGTAACAGTTCTTGATGGTAAAGAAGATAATGTGACAGCTGTCGCTAAGTCAGACATTTCCATCGTCCAACGCATCGGAAGCAGTACTACACCAGCCCTCCAATTTACACCAAAATCAACATCAGAACTGGCTCCATTGGAAGAAGGCAAGGTTGTTGGTACTCTAACCTATGATGATCAGGATTTGGTCGGACAGGGCTATCTCACTTCCGACAAACCATCTTTTGAAATGGTTTCTGAAAAGAAAGTAGAAAAAGCCTTCTTTTTGAAGGTTTGGTGGAATCAATTCATCCGCTTTATCAATGAAAAACTATAAAAAAATCGCGATTCTTCGCGATTTTTTCTTTATTTCATTTCTTTAAAAGCTGCTTCTGCATCAGCATTGCTAATAGCACCAAATTGGATTTTTCCGATTTTACCTTGACTGTCAATCAAGTATTCCGTTGGAATACTACGAACTTGGTAGGCTTGGAAGGTAGTTGCTTGCGTATCATATAGAACTGGAATATCCTTGTAGCCTTGTTCTTTGTACCATTTTGGAAAGTCTTGAACTGTTTTTTCACCTTGTAGACCAGGTGCGATGACACTCAAGATTTCAAAGTCTCGATCTTGTTTGGCAGCTAATTCCATCAACTCAGGCATGCTTTTTTTACATGGTCCACACCAAGAAGCCCAGAATTTCAAATAGACCTTTTTCCCTTTATAGTCTGATAACTTCACTTCTTTGCCATCCATAGACTGCAAGGTAAAGTCTGGCGCATCCTTACCGACTGCGATTTGTTGTACAGCGGGTTGTTTTGGACTGCTTGTCTGTTTGGTTTCTTTTTCACCACAGGCAATCAACAAAAATAAAGACATGAGGCTCAATCCAGCAAAAATAACTTTTTTCATCTTTTTCTCCTTTTATCCAAGAATTCCTGCTAAGGCATTTAACTGCCCTAGCATTAATAATAATCCCATCAAAATAATCAAAGCTCCTCCGATTTTCTTTAGTAGAATCATATGAGGTTTTAATTTACTAAAATAGGGCATAATCCAGCCCGAAGCCAAGGCCAAAACAATGAAAGGAAGGGCCATTCCCAATGTGTATACTAATGTTAACACGGCTCCTTGCCAAGCACCATTGCCACCTGAAGCTGCTAGGGCCAAGACTGAACTTAAGACTGGTCCGATACAAGGGGTCCAACCAAAACTAAAGGTTATCCCAAGTAAAAAGGCTGACAGATAGTGATTCGACTTGGATTGTTTGAAGGTGACTGTCTTTTGAACCTCCAGTTTGTTGAAATGCAAGATTTCCATCTGATGAAGCCCTAAAAGAATAATGACTATTCCCATAGCATAACGAAACCAGTCTGCATAGAGCATGTGCCCTAGGAATCCAGCTCCAAATCCTAAAATAAAGAAAATGAGGGAGATTCCTGCAATAAAGCACAAGGTTCGAATTAAACCAGACCATGCAACGTCTCTTCCAAAAAACCGAAAACTTTTCGAATTTCCCTGATCATCCAGTAAAATACCAGCATAGACAGGTAGCAAAGGAAAGATGCAGGGTGAAAAGAAGGACAGGATACCTGCTAAAAAAACGGATACTAGAAATATAATCGACTCCAACGAATTACCTACTTTCTCAGAATTCTAATCCTATTTTACTACAAAAGAATAAATTTGTAAGAAGTCTGCTACGCTTATTCTTTTTGACTAAATTTGACACAAAAAAAGGAGCTAAGCTCCCTTTATCTTAATACGTTCCTTCTTCACCTTGACTAGTCAAGATAACTGGACCGTCTTTGGTAATCACGAACTGGTGTTCATATTGGCAAGATAGGCCGCCATCGATAGTTTTATGAGCCCATCCAGTCTTCATATCTGTATCAATTTCCCAATCCCCAGTATTGATCATGGGTTCAATGGTCAGCACCATTCCTTCACGGAGACGAAGGCCACGACCTGCAATACCGTAGTTAGGAACCATTGGCTCCTCGTGCATAGTTGGACCAACTCCGTGACCAACCAAATCACGCACTACACCATAACCGCGACTTTCAGCGTATTCTTGAATGGCCGCACCGATATCACCGATACGATTGCCGACAACTGCTTGCTCAATCCCTATATACATAGCTTCCTTGGTCACGTCCATCAAGTTTTTCACTTTTTCAGACGGTGTACCAACCGCATAAGCCCAGCATGAGTCTGCTAAACCACCAGTATAGTTTTGGGTGTATTTTTTCATTTGCTCAACATTGTTGAAGTTGAGTTTAGATACATTAAGATCGGATTTGGCAATTGGACCACCCAGTACCATGTCAACCTTGAGCAAATCGCCATCTTTCAAGATGTAATGACGTGGAAAAGCGTGAGCTACTTCGTCATTGAGAGAGCAACAAGTGGCATAGGGGTAATCCATGACTGCACCATCTACTCCAATCTGTAGAGGAAGGAAATTTTCCTCTTTACAACGACGACGAACATACTCTTCTACTTCCCACATATCCACGCCAGGCTTAATCAAATCACGTAAGCCGATATGGATACTTGCTAGGAAATCACCAGCCTTGTCCATGGCTTCGATTTCACGTGCTGATTTTAAAGTTATCATTTTTTCTCCTAGATTCTAATTAATTTTAACCGTAACATTTGCTTTTGAAACAATCTGATGACCATGATAAATATCATAATCAATAATAGCTGAGCGTCTCGTGTGGTGAATAATACGAGCCTGAATCCGCAGAGTATCATCTATCTGTACAGCCTGCAAGAAATAAATCAACATCTGTTCAATGATGAGATTACGTCCGCTATTGACAACGAGGTCTTGGGTCATATGGTTGAGGATTTCAGCCAAGACTCCATTAGCAAGGACCCCATTTTTCTCCAGCATGAAGGGCTCAACAGTAATGACGACTTCATCATGATGATAAGAGAGTTTTTGCCCGATTTGCTCGGAGAAAGTTGGCAAAGCTGAAACCTGAGAACGGCTCATCTTTTCCATGACATCTCGTCGTGTTACGACACCGAGTAAAGTTTGGTTACTTCTGACAACGGGAACCATCTCAAAGTCTTCTGCAATCATTCGTTGACTGACATTGGCAATATTGGTCGCTAAACCTGTTACGAAGATACTTCGCGTCATCACCTTGTCAATCGTTGTGCTGGGGGATTTATCTCCTGCGTCACGCATAGTAACAACCCCGATAACCACTTGGTGTTGGTTAATGACCGGGAAACGACTACTTCTGTTCTTACGGACCAAGTCTAGATAGTCTTTGACTGTATCGGTTTCTCTTAAAAAACCATACTCATGACTGGGACGATAGAGCTTCTCAACTGTCAGAATATCGGTTTTGATTTGAACATTTGAGAGAGCTTTGTTAATCATGGTTGCGACTGTAAAAGTATCATGCTTACTTCTCAGAACTGGGATACCTTTTTTATTAGCCAACTCAAGAACATCGTCCTGCACATGAAAACCACCTGTCACAAGGACCGCATTTTCATTTTCCAAGGCTAAAAGTTGAATGCGAGTGCGGTCACCTACAATCAAAAGACCACCATCATGGAGATAAGAGAGGATATTCTGCTCAGTCATGGCTCCAATAGAAAATTTACTAAACTCTCTCTCTAACCCTTCCTGACCAGCTAGAACTTCAGAGGAGGTGACTTCAGCAATTTCAGCATAGGTTAGCCGCTCAATAGCCACTTTTTGGGACTTGACCCGTATAGTTCCACTACGTGGCCGAGTTTCAACGATACCACGATTTTCAGCTTCTTTGATCGCTCGGTAGGCTGTTCCGTCACTAACACCTAGGTGATTGGAAATACTGCGAACACTAACTCTCTTCCCAATTGGCAACTCTTCCAGATAGGACAAAATTTCCTGGTGTTTACTCATTGAATTCTCCTTTTATGTATCGAAATTCAAGATAGTCCCTCATTTTTCGTGTATAGCGATCGCTCCCCTTAAACTGTCGGACGAGGCTAAAGCCCGATTTTAAGGCTACTTTTTGACTAGCTTGATTTTCCAAATGAGTGATGATGGATAATTGTTTTAAACCAAATTCTTCAAATGAAAGCTGACATAGCTTGGTAACCACTTCTGTCATAAAACCTTGTGCCCAAGAATCCTTTTTTAAGAAGTAACCAATTTCTGCTTCTTTTTTGATTTCATCAATCTTTTCAAATTTAATGGAGCCAATCATTTCCTGATTTCCTTGGAGACAAATTGCCCAAACCCCTAGAGGGTTCTTCATAAAATAGTTAGCAAGTGCGTACTGACTTTCTTCCAAACTTGCTTGACTTGGAAAAATAAACTGTAAATTCTCAGGGTTTGAAGCAATCTCGAAAAACGCATAACTGTCACTAAAAAAGAAAGGACGCAAATACAAGCGCTCCGTTTCAAAAAAAGAAAACATTGCTAATTTGGTCCAAATATTCATAATCACCTCAACGGCTTAGTCTTCAACGAGTGTAATATCCGCTCCAAGACTACGCAATTTTTCAATAATATCTGAGTAGCCACGAAGGATAAACTCAATATTTGTAATTTCAGTCTGGCCTTGAGCCATCAAGCCGGCGATGACAAGTGCAGCACCAGCTCGCAAGTCTGTAGCTTTTACACTTGCCCCGTGTAAGTTACGACCACCGTTGTAAATAATGTGATCGTTTGTAGTCGTAATATCCGCATCCATTTTTGCTAACTCAAAGACATGATTAACACGTTTCTCATAAATCGTATCAATGATGGTTCCACGACCTTGGGCAGTTAGTAAAAGTGGCGTGATGGGCTGTTGCAAATCGGTTGCGAACCCTGGATAGGGAGCTGTTTTGATATTGATAGCCTTCAAATCGGACTGTTCTTCAACGAAGATGCTGTCTTCTGAGACCGTCATACGAACGCCCATTTCCTCTAGTTTGGCGATAAAGCCTTCTAAGTGTTCATAGAGAACGTTGTTAATACGAATTCCTTTTCCTACCGCTGCAGCAAGTGAAATATAGGTTCCAGCTTCGATACGGTCTGGAATGACTTGGTGACGAGTCCCATGAAGTTTCTCGACACCATCAATAATGATAATATCAGTCCCAGCACCACGAATATGGGCTCCCATGTTGTTCAAAAGGGTAGCAACATCGATAATTTCGGGTTCACGAGCCGCATTTTCAATGACAGTGCGTCCCTTAGCTTTAACCGCAGCAATCATGGTGTTAATCGTTGCTCCAACGCTGACGGTATCCATGTAAATACTTGCGCCATGAAGTCCCTTACCTTGAGCAGATAAATTCATATTATCTCCCTCATAGCTGACCTTAGCACCCATGGCTTCAAAGGCTTTTAAGTGAAGGTCAATCGGACGAGGCCCCAAATCACATCCACCAGGAAGTCCAACTGTAGCTTCACCAAAGCGACCTAAAAGACTTCCGTAGAAATAATAAGAAGCACGCAAGCTATTAATCTTGCCATAAGGCATCGGAATGTTTTGAACACCTCTTGGATCAATCTCCAAAACATCCTCATAACGCTTAACAGTCGCCCCCATAATCTCCATAATTTCGACAAGACTAGCAACGTCTGAAATATCTGGAACACAATCTAAAGTGACAATATCATCTGATAAGATAATAGCTGGAATAAGCGCTACAACACTATTTTTAGCACCACTAATGGTGATCTCACCTTGCAATGGACGTCCACCATTGATGACAATTTTTCTCATGTTTTACTCTTTCAAAATTTACTAAAAAGGTCTTTTCATTCTATTATACCATAATTTTCAGTTTTTTCCCATTCCTATTTACTAAATACCATCTCATTTTGATAAAAAAAGACCTATCACTCAAGCTTTTCAGCCTGAAATGATAGGTTTTTGTGTTAGATTAACGTACTGTACGGATACGCATTGTGTTTGTACGAACAGCTTCGCCAAGTGGCACACCTGCAACGATAACAATATCGTCACCAGATTCTACAAGGCCTGCTTCAACTGCTTTACGTTCAGCGATTTCGAACATATCATCAGTTGATGATGGAGCTTCAGTCAACATTGGGATAACACCCCAGTTCAACATCAATCCACGCTCTGTCAATTCGTCGAATGTCAATGCCAAGATATCAGCATTTGGACGGTATTTAGAAATCAAACGAGCTGTGTGACCAGTCTTAGTAAGGGTAACAACCAATTTGATGTTCATTGAGTTTGTAGCATCTTTAACAGCTGAAGCCATAACTTCTGTCTTAGAGTTACGTTCGAAAGTATCTGAGTTCAAACGTCCGTATTCGTTAAGAAGAGTTTGTGCGTTCTTGTCAATTGTAGCCATTGTTGTTACTGACTCAAGTGGGTATTTACCGTTTGCAGACTCACCTGAAAGCATTGTAGCGTCAGTTCCGTCGATAACAGCGTTAAATACGTCTGATACTTCTGAACGAGTTGCACGTGGTTTTTCAGTCATGGTTTCAAGCATGTTAGTTGCTGTGATAACCACTTTACCAGCTGCATTTACCTTAGTGATGATCATTTTTTGGTAAACTGGAACCATTTCGAATGGTACTTCGATACCCATGTCACCACGAGCGATCATGATACCGTCAGCAGCTTCAATGATTTCATCCAAGTTATCGATACCTTGTTGGTTTTCGATTTTTGCAAACAATTGAACGTGACCATTACCAGTTTCTTCACAGATTGCACGAACTTCGTCGACGTCTTTTGCAGTACGTACGAATGAAATCGCGATGAAGTTGATACCTTGTTCCAAACCGAAACGGATATCATCGTTATCACGTTCAGCAAGTGCTGGGAAAGGAATTTTAGTGTTAGGAATGTTTACACCTTTCTGCTTAGCAATGATACCGTCATTTTCAACGACTACTTCAAATTCACGAGTTGCATCGTCTTTTGCGAAAACACGAAGACCCAATTTACCATCGTCAACCAAAACTTGGTGACCAACTTCAACATCATCGTAGATATCAAGGGCACCAGCAACGTTCAAAGCAATCACATCACGAGTTGATTTGATTCCTTGTTTAGTTGCAACACGGATTTTTTCACCTGTTGTGTATGAGTACTCTTTTGCGTCACCTTCAAACAATTCTGTACGGATTTCAGGTCCTTTAGTATCAAGAAGGAAACCAACTTTTTTACCTGCAAGTTTTTCAGCAAGTTTAACAGTTGCCATACGCTCACCTTGTTCTTGGTGGTCACCGTGTGAGAAGTTGAAACGGAAAGTGTTTGCTCCTGCTTCAATCAATTTAGCAATATTTTGAGCTGAAGCTTCAACGTCAAGTTTTTCACCCCAGTATCCGTCTTCACCGAATTTTTTACCACCACGGATTTCAACCGCAGGACCTAAAGTTGCAACGATTTTTACACGTTTATTCATGATTTTTGTGACTCCTTTATATAATTCGACCTTTTATGGTCATGTTACCAAATTAATGAAAGTTGATTAGGACAAGCTCTTGTTCAAATCAGAAAGTTCAAGATCAGCTTTATGAGGGTTGTTAACAACGATCTTGCCATCAGCTGTTAAGCTAAACAAAGCTCCTTCTTCTGCTGTTCCAAGAATTGGATTCTCAACCATTTTCTCGTTACGAATACCGACAGCAACACCACCGATTCCTTGTTTAAGGAGTTTAACAGCGTGTGCGCCCATACGAGATGCCAATACACGGTCACGAGCAGTTGGTGAACCACCACGTTGGATGTGACCAAGTTCTGTGACACGAAGGTCACTTGTATCTCCAGCTTCTTTTAGTTTTTGACCAAATTCAGCTGCTGACATAACACCTTCTGCCAAAACGATAATGTTGTGTTTTTTACCGTGCTCATAACCAGCTTTGATACTTGCTACGATATCTTCAAATTTGAAACCTTCTTCAGGGATGATGATTTCGTCAGCACCTGTTGCAATACCTGCCCAAAGAGCGATATCACCAGCGTTACGTCCCATTACTTCAACAACGAAAGTACGACGGTGACTTGATGATGTATCACGAATCTTATCAATCGCATCCATAGCAGTTGTTACTGCAGTGTCAAATCCGATTGTAAAGTCTGTACCCACGATATCGTTATCAATTGTTCCTGGAAGTCCAATAGCAGGGAATCCATGCTCCGTCAAGCGCATAGCTCCATGATAAGATCCGTCACCACCGATAACTACGACACCTTCGATACCGTGTTTTTTCAATTGCTCAATCCCTTTAAGTTGACCTTCGAGTTTTGCAAACTCAGGGTAACGAGCAGAGTGAAGGAAAGTACCACCACGTGAAATGATGTCTCCTACTGAAGCAGCATCAAGTGGATAAATTTCACCGGCAACCATACCTGCGTATCCATCATAGATACCAAAAACTTCCATTCCTTCTGAGATTGCTTGGCGAACTACTGCACGGATGGCAGCATTCATACCAGGGGCGTCTCCACCACTGGTCAAAACAGCAATACGTTTCATTTGGTTTATGCTCCTTTTTCTTTTAACATTCTTAC
>CAUVSV010000014.1:0-40608 GCA_963554735.1 Streptococcus oralis | reverse complement strand
ACTTCAATCAAAGGATGATTGGCTACTTTTTCGGTCACCATTTGAGAGAAACCATCGCGGTCCACCGCAAGGGCACCGCCTGCAGGAACACGTGTAGCTTCAGCAGATTCCAATATGACAGAACCCAAGCGACGCATTTCTTCCTTGAGAAGACCTACAGCATTGGTCAAAGCATCTCCACGCAAGGAATTGGAACAAACCAACTCCGCAAAATTGTCTGTTTTGTGCTGGGGTGTAGACTTTACACCACGCATTTCATAAAGTTTAACTGGAATACCACGTTCTGCAATTTGATAAGCCGCTTCAGACCCTGCCAAACCTGCTCCGATAACATTGATATAAGATTGAGACACGACACTAATACCTCTTTGGGAGTGTGAAGACAAGATTCACATTGAAAAAGCCAACTGAACTTACGAGATTACAAGTTTCTAGGCTCAGACTGAAAAAGTCCCCCGGACTTTTTCACTCCCACAAATCTTTCTAATTTTTCTTTTACTAGTATAACAAAAAAAGGGAAGAAGGCAAACTTCCCTGTTTAGTCGTTGGATTGTTTCTCTTCCCAATCGTGGTAAGCAGCGTAGAGCTGGCTTTTATTCCACTGGTAGAGTTTCGCAACTTCCTTAATGGCTTGATTTTTCTTCATGCCTTGCTGGATACGAGATTGGATTTCTGAAAACAAGTCCTCCTCGTCCTTTTCCTCCACATCCTGACTTGCGCCTTTAACGATGAGAAGGCATTCACCCTTGAGTGGCGTTTCAGCAATACTTTCTAGTAGCTCTGAAATCTTTCCTCGTTGGTATTCTTCATAGATTTTGGTCAATTCCCTGACCAAGACTACCGAGCGGTCACCGTAGACTTCTAGCATATTTTCCAATGTATCTGATACACGGTGGGGCGATTCGTAGAAAATCTGAGTTTCTGGGTAATCTTTTTTTAAGTCGAAAAATTGCTTTTGCTGGCCTGATTTTCTCGGTAAGAAACCGTAAAAGATATGTGGTTGTGGAGCTAAACCACTGGCAATCAAAGCAGAAATCCCTGCAGAGGCACCCGGAACTGTCACTACTGCAATTTCTTCCTCAATAGCTGCCTTAACCAAATCATGACCAGGGTCCGAGATACTAGGCAGACCCGCATCGGATACCTGAGCGATACTTTGGCCTGCTTTCAAGAAACCAATCAAATCAGGAATTTTTTCCTTGGCATTGTGCTCGTGAAAACTAATCTGCTTGGTGGAAATGTCAAAATGCTTGAGCAAAAGTCCTGTATTGCGCGTGTCCTCAGCTGCAATCCAGTCCACTTCTTTCAAGGTCTGAATGGCACGAAAGGTCATGTCATCTAGATTGCCAATCGGCGTTGCCACTAGATAAAGTTTGCCATATGGAGATTGTCCCTTAAAACTTTTTTGAATCTGCATGCCTACTCCCTGTACAACAACTCGTCACAGAACATGCATTCCTCGTCCTGCTCTCGGCGTTGTCCATAAAAATCATTACATACGTGAAAACCGTCCTTATAGATTCGACGGACGCTTTCACGAACATGCTTAGCCTTGACGGGAGTATCTGCTTCCACCTCGCCCAAGCGTTCGCGCAACTTACTATTTTCCAAGCGAAGAGCTGTATTTTCCTCTACCAGGCTCTTGAGATTTTTCTTGATGGCTTCCACATCGGCCAAGGTCACCAGTAACTGTTGGGAAAAATCATCCAGCGCGTCAAATAATTCTTTTTTGTCCATAAACCAGCCCTTTCCTTTCTTTATCCTTCATTGAGTTTATATTTCTTTCAAGACCAGATATTCCATAGCATTTTGAAAGCTGACATTAGCCTGCCACATTTTTCTAGCTTCTAGTAAATCTTGTAGAATCTGTCGAATCCTTGCTTGCAAGAGATCCTGCCCACAGAGGACTTCGAGGATTCGCAAGACCTGATCTTGTTTTTCCTTGTCATCTACCAAGCTGGCTAATTTCGCAACTTGCAAATAACTCTCTTTTTTCTTAGCTAATAACCAGGTCAGCAGGCGTTCGCTCTCATCCACCAAGGTCCAAAAACTTCCCTGATTAGCCAGTTTTTCTGCTTCAGCTCGTGATTGACAAAACTGGGCTAAAAGAGTCGCTTTTTTCTTGACTAGTCCCATTTGTTCAAAGAGCAAGATGAGTTTTTCTTCCTGCTTTTTAAAGTGAAAAATCTGGGTCCGACTCCGGATAGTCGGCAACATCTTTTCCTCATCGCTAGTCAAGAAAAAAATATAAACCTCACTCTGGGGTTCTTCGATGACCTTGAGCAGAGAATTGGCTGCGTTGGGATGCATTTTCTCCGCCTGCTCGATAATAAAAACCTGTTGCTGACTTTCAATCCCTGCTTGGGAAAACTGACCCACTAATTCTCGAATCCGTTCTGTCTTGATGATCTGATTGACTGGCTTAATCAAGGTAACATCGGGAAATTCTTCCTGTTCAATCAGCTTACAGTTTCGGCATTTCTCACATGGTAGAACGCCTACTTTATCCGTACAAAAGAGGCTCTTAGCCAAAAACTGCGCCATTTCCAAGCTTCCAAAGAAACCTGAAAAGAGATAGGCGTGATTGAGCTGATCTTGTTCTAGGATACGGACAAAACGGTCAAACTGGTCTGGCTGCCAAGCTTTTAGTTGTTCTTGTTTCATTTATCCAAGCCCATTCTGTCAAACAAGACAGCCTTGGTAGCATCCACAACTTGCTCCAAAGGAAGACTCGCATCAATCTTGACAATGCGATTTCCTTCTTTGTCCAGAAGAGAAAGGTAACCTTGACGAACTTTCTTGTGCAAGTCTAAGCCTTCCAAGTCCAACCGATTGACCTCGCGATCACTATTGGCAGCAATGCGAGCCAGTCCTTCTTCCACCTCAATGTCAAAATAAAGTGTCAAATCGGGTTTGAGGCCATCCGTCGCAAAGTGATTGAGCCAATCAATGGCATCAATATCCAAGCCACGGCCAAATCCCTGATAAGCAACAGAACTATCGATGAAGCGGTCCATAATGACCAACTTACCAGCTTCAAGTGCTGGAAGAACTTTTTCCACCAAGTGCTGTCTACGACTGGCGATATAGAGAAGGAGTTCTGTTTTAGGATCCATCTGAGTATGACTTGGATCTAAAATCACTTCCCGAATCTTCTCTCCAATCAAGACTCCACCTGGCTCACGGGTCGTCAACACTTCTACTCCTTTATCCTCTAAAATTGGGAGTAGAGCCTCTAAAACACTGGTCTTTCCTGCTCCCTCTGGTCCCTCAAGAGAGACTAAAAATCCTTTTGACATGTCTAACTCATTTCTTTTTTTCTACCTTCTATTCTATCAAAAAAATAGGTTTTTGTGACAATCTTTTTGTGTCTTATCCATTCAATCGACCATAAAAGAGGCTGGGAGTTATCCAACCTCTTAATTACCTAGTTCTTGTGTTCGTTTGTAGGCTTGCTGAACTGCGTCCATGACGGTACCTCTAAAGGCATGTTCTTCCAAACTCGCTACACCCGCGATAGTCGAACCTCCTGGGCTGCAAACTTGGTCTTTCAAAACTCCAGGATGTTGCTGGCTTTCCAGAACCATTTGTCCAGCGCCGACCACTGTTTGGGCTGCCATTTTCAAGGCCGTTTCTCGGGGCAATCCTGTCTGAACACCCGCATCTGCTAAAGCCTCAATAAAAAGGTAGACAAAGGCTGGTCCACAACCTGCAAGACCTGTCGCAGCATCGATTAAGCCGTCCCCAAGTTCAACCAAGAGACCCGCATTGGATAAAAGCTGACAAAAGAGTTCCCTGTCCTCAGCACGACAGCTTGCTGACATGGCATAACTAATCACTCCTTGGCCGATAGCCACTGGAGTATTGGGCATGATGCGAATGATTCGGTGGTGACTCGGTAAAAATTTGGCTAGTTTTTCCAAAGTCAATCCAGCTGCCATGGAAATCAAAAGAAGACTTTCTCTCTTTTCAAGGATGGTCTGGTATTGAGAAAGCAAGTCTGAGAACTGAGCAGGCTTAACTCCTAGAAAAATCACATCTGCTTCTGCGAAGATTTCGTCATTGCTGGAAGCCTGACCACCAAAGTTGGCAATGAAAGCATCTACTTTTGCTTGACTACGATTAGCAAGGAGAATCTGAGCACCCGTCTTGGCCTGCAAGACAGCCTTGGCCAAACTAGCTCCCATATTCCCCAAACCGATAAATCCAATCTTCATCTCTTACTCCCTTATCTGTCCGTCACCAGTAACCACATACTTGTAGCTGGTCAACTCTTTCAAGCCCATAGGCCCACGCGCATGCAGTTTCTGCGTAGAAATCCCCATCTCACATCCAAGACCAAATTGCCCACCATCAGTGAAACGCGTTGAGGTATTGACATACACCGCGGCAGAGTCTACTTGATTTGTAAAGTAAGCCGCAGCTTCAGCATTTTCCGTCACAATGGCATCCGAATGATGGGTACTGTGGGCTTCGATATGCGCAACCGCTTCTTCTAAACTACTCACAACCTTAACCGCTAGTATATAGTCTAAAAACTCAGTGTCAAAGTCTTGAGCCTCAGCTTCTCGACCTGAAACAAACTGACTTGCTTTGCTATCCAAACGAAATTGAATTGGTTCTAGTCCAGCTTCCTTACGCTCTGCAACCAGCACTTGTTCCAATCGAGGAAGAAAGCTTGCTGCCTTGGCTTCATGAACCAGCAAGACCTCCATGGCATTGCAGACAGAAGGACGACTGGTTTTAGCATTGTTGATGATGGCTAGAGCCTTGTCTTCATCGGCATCCTTATCTACATAGACATGGACAATCCCAGTTCCTGTCTCAATAACAGGCACGATAGCATTTTCAACAACAGCATTGATCAAGCCAGCGCCTCCACGAGGAATGAGAAGGTCTAGATAGCCCTTGGCCTTCATCATATCATAGCTACTTTCACGACTGGTATCTTCCAATAATTGAATCACATCTGGATGAATGACAGTTGTCTCCAAGCCCTTCTTCAAGGCTGTGACAATAGCATGAGCAGTTTGGTAGGCGTCCTTCCCACTACGAAGAACGACCGCATTCCCACTCTTGAGAGCCAAGGCAGCCGCATCAGACGTCACATTTGGACGGCTTTCATAGATAATACCAATAACCCCCATGGCCACACGCTTCTTAGTAATAACCAAGCCATTTTCAAGCTGACTTGTTTCTAGGACTTCACCAATAGGATCTGGTAAAGCAACCACTTCACGAATCCCTCTTGCCATCGCTTCTATACGTCCCTCATCCAAATAAAGACGGTCTAGCATGACATCTGAGATTTTCCCCTTGGCCGCTGCCATATCGAGGGCATTGGCCGCTAAAATCTCCTCAGTAGCTGCCAATAACTGATCAGCCGTGGCTAGCAAGGCATGGTTTTTCACTGCTTCACTAGCAGTATTGATTGATTTCTTAACAGCCTGTACTTGTTCAAATTGTTCTTGTGTCCTTACCATCGTTCACCTCTAAAATTCTGTAAAGAGCAGCTGGATTTCAGGAGTGATGGAAATCCAGTCATCACGGTGAATCAAGACTCCCTTAGCTTTTTGAGAACGGAGCATGTCTTCTAGGGCTGAGACACCAAATTGGACACGTCCCTTTCCAAGAGATTGACCTGTTTCTTTATCTGCTACTGTTACAATATCGTTGTAAGAGAAGTTTCCTTCCACTTCTACCACACCCGATAAAAGGAGACTTTTCCCGTTTTTTGAAAGTGCCTCTGCAGCTCCACCATCTACCCAAATCGTTCCCTGACTTTGAGCATAGAAGGCCAGCCATTGTTTCTGGGTACGAAGTCCCTTCTCTTGTGCAACAAAGAAGGATCCATCCTTGGTCTCCTCTGCTGCTTCAATCAAGGCATCAGATTTCATGGAAGAGCAGATATAGACTGGCACCCCTGACTCCGTCGCAATAGTTGCAGCTTTGATTTTTGTCAGCATACCCCCAGTACCGTTTGACGAACCTGCCCCACCAGCCATATCAATAATCTCACGATTGATAGTCTCGATTTTTTCCAAGCGTTTAGCTGTTGGATCTGAGTTGGGATTGCCAGTATAGAGGCCGTCCACATCAGTCAAGAGAACCAAAAGATCCGCTTGAACCATCGCCGCTACCTGGGCACTCAGAGTGTCATTATCACCCACCTTGAGTTCATCAATAACGACACTGTCATTCTCGTTGATGATGGGAATTGCACCACGATGAAGCAATACAGACAAGGCCTGATGGGCATTCTTATAGCGACGTTTATCTACAAAATCATCCTGTGTCAGCAAGATTTGTGCAGAAACGATCTGGCGCATGAGGAGGTTGGTTGTGTATTCCTCCAACAAAAGTCCCTGACCAACTGCAGCCGAAGCTTGTTTATCTGCAATCTTGGTCGGACGTTTTTTAAAACCCAAAGCTCCAAATCCAGCGGCTACTGCCCCAGATGACACTAAAATCAACTCATGCCCAGCCTCATGCAGCATAGCCAATTGCTGGGTAATTGCCTTTACTTTACTTCTTGATAAACTCCCGTCTTCGTTTGTTAAGGAGGAGGTCCCTACCTTAAAGACGATTCGTTTGTACTTCATATTCTCACTCCGATTCTTCATATTTATCCATTATAACATGAATGCTTTAAAATAGAAAAGACTTGAAATGAAAAAGGTTGAGACAAGGCATCTCAACTCTTTTATCTATTCTCAGTTTTACGCAATCTTTCCAGCGTTTCTTTAAAAATCTCTGGAATATCTGCTGTGAACTCCAAGGTTTCACCTGTTCTCGGATGGGTAAAACCTAGAGTCTTGGCATGGAGAAACTGTCCATGTCCTTTCAGGGTTTTACGAGGGCCATAGACCTCATCCCCAGCGACTGGATGGCCAATATAAGCCATATGAACACGGATTTGGTGAGTACGCCCTGTTTCCAGTTGCAACTCTAGCAAACTATAATCTCCAAAGCGTTCCAATACTTGAAAACGCGTCACTGCCGGCTTCCCTTTAGCAGTCACAGCCTGTTTCTTACGGTCTTTTTCACTCCGACCAATCGGTGCTTCAATGACACCACGATCATTTGGCAGATTACCGTGAACAATTGCCCAGTATTTACGTAGAGACTTCTTATCTTTTAGCTCTTGGGCAAGTGCCAAGTGTGCCTCGTCATTCTTAGCAATCATGAGGAGACCTGACGTATCCTTGTCAATGCGGTGAACAATGCCCGGTCGGAGAACACCATTGATACCTGACAGATCCTTGATATGGTACATGAGGGCATTGACCAAGGTTCCACTGGTATGACCGGCGCTGGGATGAACCACCATGCCTTGAGGTTTGTTAACAACGGCTACATCCTCATCTTGGTAGATAATCTCGAGCGGCAGATTCTCAGCCACATACTCTAAAACCTCTGGTTCGGGAATTTGATAAGTGATCATATCCCCCTCTTGGACAGTGTATTTTGCTTTCTTGGCTTGCCCATTGACCAAAACTTGTCCTGCTTTGATTTGTTCATTCGCGAGACTGCGTGACAATTCTGTCAGGTCCGACAGAGCCTTGTCTAAACGTTGCCCACCAGTTTCAATTTTTATTTCCATTTACTTCCTCTTTAAGCATTGCAATCAATAAAACAATGACACCGACTGTTAAATAGCTGTCAGCAACATTGAAAATCGCAAAGTTGATAAAGTCTAGGTGAAACATATCCACCACAAAACCTTGACTCATTCTGTCGATAAAGTTGCCCAGACCTCCCGCGATTATCAAAGTCAGTCCAAAAACTAACCAGTGAGAATCCTCCATGTGTTTATGTAAATACCAAATGGCACCTACCATGACGACCAGTGTAATAACAGCAAATAACCACTGCTGATCTTGCAACATGGAGAAGGCTGCTCCTCTATTTTGCAGATAGGTCAAGCTAACGAGATTAGGTATCCACGAACGAACTTCACCCAGTGGAATCTGCTGGACAACATAATTTTTGACCAACTGATCCAGCCCAATCAAAAGCAGTACAATGACTGCTACTATTCCTCTTTTTTTCATGATTTCCTCTTCTGATCAAAATATTCTTGCATGACTTCTACGAAAAGAGTACCAGCTTGGCTAAGCTCCACTTCTTCCCGTTTGACATAGACCATGCGGTTATCTAGATTGTCCTTGAGACGAATGACTGTGATGCCATTAACACTGTCACTATCTAAAAATCCAGATCCAGTCGCATAGGCATCTGTCCGCTCCAAAATACCATTCAAAGTAGCACGGTCGGTCACATTGAACATCTGGGAGCTCGCGCTGGTGTCGACAAAGTTCTCTGAATAGTATAGATACTCATCCTTTTCCTGAGTAAACCGAACCGTTGGCAGATCCGCTAGGTCCTCCATGACCAATTCCTCTTTCTGTGCTAAAGGATGCCCTTCACGAAGATAAATGTGAGTCTGGAAAGGAATTAGTTCAATAACTTCTAAACCAAGCTTTTCAACCCGTTGCATAATTCCTTTTTGATTTTGATTGTTGAGGTAGATAATCCCAATCTCACTGTGTCCTTGGGCTACTTCGTCTAAGATTTGAACAGTAGTTGATTCAAAAATACGGAAGTTTTTGTAGTCAGGATAACGTTCTGAGAAGGCAGTAATGGTTGGTGGCAAGAAGTCATAGTGCTGACTGGCAATGGAAAATTCATCCTTTTCTTCCTCAGGATTGGCATACTGATTTTGAAAAACATCAAAGCCTTTGACCAACTCCTGCGCTTTTTCATAAAATTCCATACCACGACGGGTCAAAAACGTTCCCGAACTCGTCCGACGGAAAATTTTAAAACCCAACTCTTTTTCCAAATCACGTACAGAAATAGACAGACTAGGCTGGCTGACATACATCTTTTCAGCAGCTTCTCGGAAAGTACCACTATTGGCAATAGCAACAACATAGCGTAATTGTTGAATATTCATTTTCTACCCCCAACTTCTCTATCTGTTCATTATACCATAATTCAGAAGTTTTCCAAAAAAGAAAAAAGTGTCCATCGCAAGTTTAAATCTAACTATTCTCTATTAAATTCAAAATGGGTATCAAAACAAAAAAATAGGCTCTCCGAAAACTCGGAAAACCTCATTTTATGCTACTTCTAGCTTCCTCGCCTTAAAATACCAAGGCTCAGGATAAAAAGGTTTACTGGACCTTTTTATTTTGCGATTGGGTAAACAGAAACTTGTTTCTTATCGCGACCTTTACGTTCAAAGCGTACTACGCCTTCAACTTTAGCGAACAAAGTATCGTCTCCACCACGTCCAACGTTTACACCTGGATAGATGTGTGTACCACGTTGACGGTAAAGGATTGATCCACCTGTTACAGTTTGTCCGTCAGCTGCTTTAGCTCCAAGACGTTTTGCTTGTGAATCGCGTCCGTTTGATGTAGAACCTCCACCTTTTTTGTGGGCGAAAAGTTGCAAGTTGTTAAGAGTCATTTTTAACATAATGTTTTCCTCCGTGTTAGTTTTCTGTGATAACTCTGGTTTGGACGAACTCAGAAGAGTTCTCCGATAAGTTTGCCATACCTAAGAAAAATGATTCAAAGAATAACTGGGTCATTTCTCTCTGGTGCGAAGGAAGATCCGCTGGTATTTCAACCTTTAGATAGCCACCTTCATCTTCATTTAATTCTAAGATTGGTTCATAGCCTGCAAATTTCTCAATGGAATTGATAAAGTTAATGGCAAGCGTAGAAACCGATGCACACACGACATCTAAGCCGTATTCGCCACTTTCGGCGTGTCCAGTAATTTCCGCACTCCTCAGCTCGCCATCTTCGGCTCTCTCAAAGACTGCTTGTATCATGTGTTCTCCTTAAAATTAAGCGTTGATCGCGTTGATGACAACTTTTGTATATGGTTGACGGTGACCTTGTTTACGGTGGCTACCTTTTTTAGGTTTGTACTTGTAAGTAACAACTTTCTTTTGTTTTCCTTGTTTTTCAACAGTTCCAACTACAGTAGCTCCAGCAACAAGTGGAGTTCCGACAACAGTGTTTTCACCACCAACAAGAACAACTTCGTTAAAAGTAACTTCTTGACCAGCTTCAACGTTCAATTTTTCAACGTAAACTGCTTGACCAACTTCAACTTTAACTTGTTTTCCGCCAGTTTTGATAATTGCGTATGTGCTCATTATGCACCTCCTATGATTTTTTGGGTTTCCCCGTATTTTGTGAAGACTCGCCTAGCATCGTGGGACGAACCACTTTTATCTCACAGAGTGAGCAACGATGTTCGTGCGGTTGCACAGGATTGTGCATAGTCAACTCTTCAAGTATAGCATATCTTCTTTTTTCTTACAAGCGAAATCAATCAAAATTAAGCTTTTTCTTTCCCTTTTTTCCTCCAAGAAGCAAAAAGCATACTGAGGTAAAAGATGCCCATCATCACTGGAACACCTAGAATCGTCTTTTCATGATAGAAAATCGTCAAATAGGCTGAAAAAACAACTCCAAGAACAAAGCTGGTCAGTAGGCTAACAAAAATCAAGCCCTCTCGTAGGAAAGGCGTATGCTTGGTCCGGAAATAATCTCCAAAAGCCAACATGGTACGTTTAATATTCCCTGTCATAAAAGCATTATTATAGGCAATCCCTGACACTTCTCCAAAAGCAGTTGTCACCAGTCCCATACAAAAGGCCAAGGGCGGTACGAGATAGATATTATCAACCGTTTGCGGCACAAAGCCAATAATTAGAGACAGGACTGCAAGTGGAATCAAGGACAAAATCGGCTTTTTAACAATTCGTAGTTTTTCCTTATACAATGTCAGAAAAAAGACACCCATCATAAAGAAAAGCAAGGTCATTACTTTAGCACTAGCATCCGAGACATTCTGCTGAATGAGTCCTACAGAAAGAAAAACGACATTCCCAGTCTGTCCAGCGACAAGGGTATTCCCTCGCACGATAAAAGTATAAGCATCGACATACCCTGCACAAAAAGTCAAAAAAAGCGCTAGTCTCTTAGACTGACGTGATATTTTTCTTATTGGTAATAATCTCATTTCTCCCCCTTTTCATTTCATCTACTTATCTAAATATTGTACCACTTTCTTTGAGAAAAACGTAGCCCATTTGAAAATTTTTACCATCTGTTGGATAGTCCTTCTTTTCTATGTTATAATGAAGGAAGGATTTGAAGTCGGAAAAGGAGTATTTATGCTTAAATTAGGTGTCATCGGAACAGGGGCTATCAGCCATCATTTCATAGAAGCAGCCCATGCTAGCGGAGAATACCAGCTGGTTGCAGTCTATTCTAGAAAACGAGAAACTGCCGCAACCTTTGCTTCTCGCTATGAAAATATCCAACTCTTTGATCAATTAGAAGACTTCTTTAAGTCTTCCTTTGATGTGGTCTATATCGCCAGTCCAAACTCCTTGCATTTTGTTCAAGCCAAGGCTGCCTTGTCTGCTGGTAAGCACGTCATTCTTGAAAAGCCAGCTGTCACTCAGCCACAAGAGTGGCTGGATTTGAGACAGACAGCTGAGAAAAATCACTGTTTTATCTTTGAGGCAGCTCGTAATTACCACGAGAAAGCTTTTACTACTATCAAGAATTTTTTGGCAGACAAGCAAATTTGGGGAGCAGATTTCAACTATGCCAAGTATTCTTCCAAGATGCCTGACTTGTTGGCGGGACAGATGCCAAATGTCTTTTCAGACCGTTTTGCTGGTGGAGCCCTTATGGATTTGGGGATTTATCCTCTCTACGCTGCCGTTCGCCTCTTTGGAAAGGCTCAAGACGCGATTTATCAGGCGCAACAGCTTGACAATAGCATTGACCTAAATGGAGACGGTATCCTCTTCTACCCTAACTTTCAAGTTCATATCAAGGCAGGAAAAAACATCACTTCCAATCTTCCTTGTGAGATATACACAGCAGATGGAACCTTGACCCTCAACACGATTGAGCATATCCGCTCAGCTATTTTTACTAACCACCAAGGAAATCAAGTTCAACTCTCTATCCAACAGGCTCCTCATACGATGACTGAGGAAGTTGCTGCATTCGCACAGATGATTCAGCAACCAGACCAGACACTTTACCAGAACTGGCTGGATGATGCAGGCTCTGTTCATGATTTACTCTATACCATGCGCCAGACTGCTGGCATTAGATTTGAGGCAGAAAAATGAAAACCAAACTACCGACTGAATGGCAAGAACTGAGCGACCAGCTCGGTTTCCAAGAATTTACCCCCATTCAAACTCAACTATTTGAGCCCATTCTTGCAGGAGAAAACCTCCTAGGAGTAAGCCCAACAGGAACTGGTAAGACCCTCGCTTACCTCCTACCAAGCCTTCTTAGACTGAAAAAGAAAAAAGCCCAACAACTCTTGATCCTAGCACCAAATACAGAACTGGCTGGACAGATTTTTGACGTGTGTAAAACGTGGGATGAAGCTATTGGTTTAACAGCTCAGCTCTTCTTATCAGGTTCCAGTCAGAAACGCCAGATTGAACGCCTCAAAAAAGGACCAGAAATTCTGATTGGAACACCTGGCCGTATCTTTGAATTGATTAAATTGAAAAAAATCAAGATGATGAATGTGGAAACCATCATTCTAGATGAATTTGATCAATTACTTGATGATTCTCAGATTCACTTTGTCGAGAAAATCACTCACTACGCACCTCGTGACCACCAACTCATCTACATGAGTGCGACGACCAAGTTTGACCAAGAGAAGATTTCCCCAAACACGCGCACCATCGACCTTTCTGACCAAAAGTTGGACAATATCCAACACTTCTACATGCAGGTAGACCAACGTCACCGAGTGGATATGCTACGAAAGTTAGCTCATGTAGAGGATTTCCGCGGACTAGTTTTCTTTAATAGCCTATCAGATCTTGGAAGTGCAGAGGAAAAACTACAGTATCGCGATGTCTTGGCCGTTTCCCTCGCTAGCGACGTCAATGTTAAATTTAGAAAAGTTATCTTGGAAAAGTTTAAGAACAAGCAACTAACTCTTCTTCTTGCAACTGACCTTCTGGCTCGTGGAATTGATATCAATAGTCTAGAATGTGTCGTAAACTTTGATATTCCTAGAGACATCGAAACTTACACTCACCGCGCTGGCCGTACAGGTCGCATGGGCAAAGAAGGCTATGTGATCACTCTCGTAACCCATCCTGAAGAACTTAAAAAACTCAAGAAGTTTGCTACAGTTCGAGAAATCGTCTTAAAAAATCAAGAACTCTATATCAAATAAGGTTGGCTCACGCCAACCTTTTTCTTATCCCCAAGTAATTTCTAATTGATAGCTGGCAAAGGGGTGTCCCTCTTGGTTTTGCAGTTGATAGGCTAATTCAATCTTTTGCCCATCCAGTTTGTAGTGATTCGTTTGAATGATAAACTCCTGCATCCCCATTGGAGTAGGAATATAGGCTAAACTATCACTATCCCTTAAAAAACGCATGATGGTTTTGGGACTCGAGAAGCGGGTCATCACCAGTTCTTGATCATGAAACTTGAGAACCACTTTTTCCTTTTCCTCATTGTAGAAAAGCAGATAGCTATAATCTCCCTTTTCATGCACTTCAACGTCATAAAGCTGGTCAATTACTTCCAACTGCTCATCAAACTGAATCCTATTTCGCATCCGAATCTTCACATCAGTTCCTCTTTCTTCTCTCTTGTCCTACTATTTTACCAAAAACTCTAGCTTTTTGCTATAATGGTCATATGAACGAAAAAGTATTCCGTGACCCAGTTCACAACTATATACATGTTAATAATCAGGTCATCTATGACTTAATCAATACAAAAGAATTTCAACGTTTGCGTCGTATCAAACAGCTAGGGACTTCCAGCTATACCTTCCATGGTGGGGAGCACAGTCGCTTTTCCCACTGTTTGGGGGTCTATGAGATTGCTCGTCGTATCACGGAGATTTTTGAAGAAAAATATCCTAAAGAATGGGACCCTGCTGAGTCTCTCTTGACCATGACCGCTGCGCTCCTTCATGACCTTGGGCATGGGGCCTACTCGCATACTTTTGAACATCTCTTTGATACAGATCATGAGGCCATTACCCAGGAAATCATCCAAAGTCCTGAGACAGAGATTCACCAAGTCCTGCTTCAAGTAGCACCCGATTTTCCGGAGAAGGTAGCCAGTGTCATTGACCATACCTATCCTAACAAGCAGGTGGTGCAACTCATTTCCAGTCAGATCGATGCAGACCGCATGGACTATCTCTTGCGCGACTCCTATTTTACAGGAGCATCTTATGGGGAATTTGACCTGACTCGTATCCTCCGAGTGATTCGTCCTATCGCAAATGGAATCGCATTTCAGCGCAATGGTATGCATGCCATCGAAGACTACGTTCTCAGTCGCTACCAGATGTACATGCAGGTTTATTTCCACCCAGCAACACGCGCCATGGAAGTTCTCCTACAGAATCTCCTCAAGCGCGCCAAAGAACTCTATCCTGGGGACAAAGACTTCTTTGCACGAACTTCCCAACACCTCCTACCTTTCTTTGAAAAAAATGTGACCTTGTCTGACTATCTGTCTCTGGATGATGGCGTGATGAATACTTACTTCCAGCTCTGGATGACCAGTCCTGACAAGATACTAGCCGACTTGTCGCAACGTTTTGTCAACCGCAAGGTCTTTAAATCCATTACTTTTTCTCAAGAAGATCAAGACCAACTCGCAACCATGAGACAACTGGTTGAAGAAATCGGTTTTGATCCAGACTACTATACAGCCATTCATAAGAACTTTGACCTCCCTTATGATATCTATCGTCCCGAATCTGAAAATCCACGGACACAGATTGAGATTCTACAGAAAAATGGAGAACTAGCAGAACTCTCTAGCCTGTCTCCCATCGTCCAATCCCTTGCTGGCAGTCGCCACGGAGATAATCGTTTCTATTTCCCAAAAGAAATGTTAGATCAAAACAGTATCTTCGCAAGCATTACCCAGCAATTTTTACACTTGATTGAGAACGATCATTTTACCCCAAATAAGAACTAGAAAAGGAAATATATGAGTATTAAACTAATCGCCGTCGATATCGATGGTACCCTGGTTAACAGTAAAAAGGAAATCACTCCGGAAGTCTTTTCTGCCATCCAAGATGCCAAAGAAGCTGGCGTCAAGGTCGTCATTGCAACAGGTCGTCCTATCGCAGGTGTTGCCAAACTTCTGGACGACTTGCAGTTGAGAGACGAGGGTGACTATGTGGTAACCTTCAACGGTGCCCTTGTCCAAGAAACTGCTACTGGCCATGAGATTATCAGCGAATCCTTGGCCTATGAGAATTATCTGGATATGGAATTTCTCAGTCGTAAGCTCGGTGTCCACATGCACGCTATTACCAAGGACGGTATCTATACTGCCAATCGCAATATCGGAAAGTACACGGTGCACGAATCAACCCTCGTCAGCATGCCCATCTTTTACCGCACTCCTGAAGAAATGGCTGGCAAGGAAATCGTCAAATGTATGTTTATCGATGAACCAGAGATTCTCGATGCTGCGATTGAAAAGATTCCAGCCGAATTTTACGAGCGCTACTCCATCAACAAATCAGCTCCTTTCTACCTCGAACTCCTTAAAAAGAATGTAGACAAGGGTTCAGCTATTACCCACCTAGCTGAAAAACTCGGATTGACCAAAGATGAAACCATGGCGATTGGTGACGAAGAAAATGACCGTGCCATGCTCGAGGTCGTTGGCAACCCCGTTGTTATGGAAAATGGAAATCCAGAACTCAAAAAAATCGCCAAATACATCACCAAAACAAATGACGAATCTGGCGTAGCCCATGCCATCCGTACGTGGGTATTGTAAAATACTTAAGCTAAAAAAATAAACCACACCCCAGAAGTTAGAGATAAAACTCTAACTTCTGGGGTGTTCTTTTTGATTTTTCACCAAATCTTCTAATCAAATCATCTAAGTAATCCTAGTCTATCTAGTTCTTTTAGGGCAGATTTTCTTGATGGGTATGGATTTCTATTGATGAAACGTTTTACAGTTTCGGCATGATGATAAAGATCCCTGCTAATCTCTTTTAAATTATCAATAAAGACATCAAGTAGACCTGGTTCAATGTTTTCCAAGGGCGAAGGAAGCTCTTTCTTGTTTTCAAATTCAAACGCTTCTTTAGCAGTCTCACCTATTGCATAACTAATGTTGTCCCACAAGAGACCATTCGCTTCATTTTCATCTAATTGCATGTAGATAAATATTCCACTGAAGTCTGTCCCATCATCTAAAAGGCGATAAAGTCCCTCTCCCCTTTTATCTCTATTCTCCAAAAAACTCCAACACGCATCCAAGGCGGTTCGAATATGTGAAGTATATTGCGTTTCCATACGGTTTGCAATTGCTTCAGCAAAAATCAACATAAAATAACTCGTAAGCATATCCTCTCCTGATCTATACTTGAACGAATGGCCTATTCGTTCTCATCAGATAAAAATAGTGAACCAAAGTAGTTTTTAACGAGCTCATCCTTTAAATATCCATCTATTTCTGGCCCAGTTATTTGTGAAATAAGTTCCCTATTTTCAGCTAGGATTTGTTTGTAACTTAAGGAAAGAACCTCAAGTATGTTCTCGTCGACACTTTCAATCGTTTGTGGTAGGTATATTTCTTCCGAAGCAGTATATGAATAGTGACAAACTAGGACAAAGAAATTAGCGATACAGTTCCATACTAGTGGATTGGTTTTCTTATCCAGCTCCTGAAATGTCAAGATATCCAGCTCGTCTATATTTTCCAGTCGAGAATATAAAAGATCTGGACAAAAACCACTCTCTTTATCAAGCTCCTGTTTGGAAAGTTTTAAGGAATCAAGGACAAACTCCTGATATTCTTTCTCACTGATAAGATCTACAAGACCGTATATCAACTCCTGTAGGAAGCGCAATAAATCTCTATTATCATTCATCGATTTTCCTTTTATTACTAAAAACTCACTTGGGATCCACTGAAAAACATGGCACTCACTCTTCCTCTTCAAACATCAGGGCATCCAGTTCTTCTCTTTCAGCCGCAATCTCTTCAAAGGTGGAAATAAGATTATTTACTATTTCTAAGGTGATGATACCAGTCGAATCCTTCAGAGTAACCTTGGTTCCAATGGCAGTTAACTGACCGATTAATTCTCTAACCTTTTTTAATTCATCCAGATCTAGAATATCCACTTCCATGAACGTATCGTGATTGTTTATTCTGGTTTGAATCAGAGAAAAAGGCAAGGATGAATGGCTTCTTAACAATTTATAGGTACCTGATTTGTCACCTATAGAATCAATAAAAATAGCTAGCATCGTTTCCGCCCCCTTTATCACTCCGGTAATTCTACCTTCAAACTCATATCTGTGGGTTGCAATACTTTCTGAACAGCTGCGAGGAATGCTAGACCGTTGTCTGATGGAGAATACTGGAATGTGATATGGATGATTTTTTTGTCAAACTTATCACCGTATCGTTCTACATACTGCTTGCTTTCGAGGAAGTAGATATAGTTATTGAGTTTTTCTTGAAGTTTCAAGAGATGCTCTTCTTCTAATGACTCTATCCATTTGTTTTCATCAATCAACAACAACTCTAGATGGTCATCTGAAACACCCATCGCATCGATACTTGTAACGTCTAGTACAATTTCCTCAACTGTTTTAATGGTTTTTACTACCTTAGGTGGATTGTAGTATTTTTCCTTGAATTCCTTAAGAATCTTCTCTACCTTTTCTTCATCACACTGTCTGTATAACGGACTACGGTCTAATACATTACATAGTCTTTCATAGGTATAAGTACGTTTCTGTTCATCTGATAATTTTGAAATACTTTCTATAATATTTCTTACCAACTCATCTGTTTCAATAACAAAGGGAAGGCTTGTATATCTTCTTAAACGACTGCCTTGCATAGAAATATAATCAGTTACCTTATCTAATTTGACTAGGTCAACCGATAAGCTAAAATCTTTCAAGATTTCAAAGGTTCTGCGCGCTATCTCCCTATCACCTTCTGCATACAGAGGGAATAAGCAATATTCTATCAATACTCCAATGTCTGTACTATCAAGTTCATAAGAGTCCCTTTGCCATATACGATATTTTGGATTTGTACCTAAAAAAGCTTCTTCCTCTTTCCCTTCTTCCATCACATTACGATAAAAATTAATAAAAGATTGATAATCTTTAGACTCTGGTAATTCATATATTTTCATTTAGTTACTCCATTGATTAATTCTAAAAATCCCCTCAACTTGCTCAGTTTCATTAGTGCCAGGCTTATAGACACGTGGATTTTTGATTTCATAATAGCCTTGACGTTCAATCGCAGATAGAAGCTCATCGTAAGAATGCCCCGTTGTGTCAATCGTAGGCATAAGTAGTTCGCTATTTAGAAATGCTAAATAATCTTTTTATAAATATAGTCTCATTATACCACAAAAAGAGAGCGTTTCCGCTCCCTTTATTACTCTGGCAATTCTATCTTCAAACTCATATCTGTGGGTTGTAACACCTTCTGAACCGCTGCGAGAAAGGCTAAACCGTTATCAGATGGAGAATACTGGAATGTAATATGGATGACTTTTTTATCAAACTTATCACCGTATCGCTCCACATACTGCTTACTTTCGAGGAAGTGAATGTAATTATTAATTTTTTCTTGCAGAATTTCCAGATGGACTGCTTCTATCTCTTCCTCCCAGCCAACTGGATCCACCAGAAGAAGCTCTAAATGACTATCAACTATACCAATTGCATCAAGTTCGTTAGGTTCCAGTTCTGAAACAATTGCTTGGGTGACAATTTGTCTAAATTCCTCTGCTGTAAAAAGACGACGAGTATTTCCTGGATTTTTTAAAATAAAAGAAGGATGATTTTCGATGAAGAGCTTACCAGACTCATCTTGTGTATACTGTTTTTTAGATTTCCAAAAACCATAATCTGCATAATTCATCAACTCTTTACCAGTATGTTCTCCCGACATATAACTATCTGCAGCTTCTTTGGGGATTTCTTGAACTACTTCTGGCATGGTAATATTAAAAGTTGGATAACGCAAGAAATACTTATCACCATCTTGACAAATTTCCAACATATCTTTTTGACTTACATAAATTGATTCCATTCTCATCTCCTTTGTTTCTTACCAAATGTCTACTGATTAGTTTTCCCTATTTTTTGTCTGTTCTTATGATGTCATCAACTTTACTATAAAGGCCAGTGCCCTGTTTCAGCATAAACCATGACTTCGTATGCTCCCCTAGAAGATTCAAGTACTTTATCCTTCAGTTCTTTAGTAATAGGATAGCGAACCTCTGGACCCATAGCTCCGCCAATTTCTTTAAAAAAGCTAATTTTGTAATAGCCGTCTGTCTCATATACAATAAATCCATTGCCTCTATGTACAATCGTATCCGATTGATTATAATCTTCTAACTCATCTGCTTTAGGCCAACGATGATGTTCACAATTAAACATTACTTCTAAAGAATCTTTTTCTGATTTTGAAACACGTTCTACTAATTCCTGGCTAATGGGAAAATTAAGCACTTCTTTCCCTCTACTCCACAGAATCTCATAATCATTATTGTTTTTTAATACCGTACAATTTTTGTATTGCAATATTTCTGTTGTCATATAAATCAACTTTCTTTACTTTTTTAATTCTTCTTTATCATAGGCAAAAAAGATCTAGTTGGTGCGCACATTTCTTATCAAGCTCCCCATTACCCTCTTTCGCTTGTGCAAATTATTGGCTAAACACAAATAGAGAATAAACAAAAGCATCGAGTGGAAAAATAATGGCAAAAAACTAGGATATAACAGGAAGACGACTAAAGATACTAACAAACTAATAAAGCTACCACGAATTACGGAAGAAACAACAGCTCCACTTTTCTTTACTACCTCTAGGAATTCTAAATACTCCAAATCTGTAAATAGAGCCGGATACAAATCCAAATCTTTCTTAAAATAGACATCCAGCAATTTCCCGAAAAGTAAGGAAAGACAAGAGAATAAAACCAAATAAAGATACTTGTGAGCAGATATACTAAAGATTGTTAATCCATTCAGAAATCTGATAAAAGGAAGAAATAGCAATACCAGAGAAAGAATAACGTACTGTTGACTCTTAGAAGTTCTTTCTGGAATCGAAAAAAACAATTTCTTTGTCTTTAAGTCATAGTAAACTAATTTGTTCTTAAACTCTCCTAGATGAACTAGTCCAGTATAATGTTTATTCTTTTCTATCATTTCCACTCCCTTTCTAACCATAATCAAATGATATAAGCTTTTTCATAGCTTCAGTGAACTGGATTAGAGCTCTCTAATATCTGGAATTCAGTTTCATTATATATCTCTTTTACTTGAGTAGCGATACATAATCATCTGGAAGTTTGCCCATTGATTCTATCCATTGTTCTTCAGCTTGGGGAATAAGTATTTCAAGTTCTTTATTACTAAAAAGCAACTGATTTTTACGGTTGGAAATCAGTACAATTGGCTTTTTTCTAGCTCTATCTTTTCTAATTTCGTTCTTTTCTTCTTCCGTTGGTGGCCAACAATCGTTTTGAACCTTCCAAGATATTTCAAGTAGCGTCCGTTCTCCACTCTCTAGTAAGGTAAATAATTCTTGTGGTAATTCATAGACAACTAACCAAGAAACTACGGTTCCCTCTTCTAAAACTAAATAATACTTGTCCTCATCTTTCCAGATATGCTGACCGTAACCTTTTACTTCTTCGAACTGGATAACATCTTCCCATTGTAGTTTTGTTGGTTTCATTTGTATTCTCCTAGTGCAAGTTATTCTCTCAACCAGAATATCATAAAATCAGGATTATTTTTCTCTTCCTCAATAGGCTACGCCATCTTTTATCCATTTTCTAGTTTCTAAATCCACATTAAAATAGAAATCACTTCGACCAAATTTATCAAAACAATCTTCATTAAGAGCTTCACATACAATTCTCAGTTTTTCTTTACTTATCTCAGAAATATATAGCATAGTAAACCCTGCAGGAGATTCAATTTGGTCGATTTTATCACCTTCTAAATTATAAACCTCTAGTTCTGATGGAAGGTCAAAATCGCTGAATGAGCGAAATATACTGAAGATACGCTGATATTTAGGACTAAATCGAAGATGATGTAAATGTTGAAAAATAACCTGATGCTTCCCATTATGATTCCAATCTAGTCTCCCTTCCTCTACATTTTGTCGCCCTAATAGTTTTCCTTCTAAACTATAGTAGAAAACGATTTTGTTAATAAGATTTTCCCCACTATAAACCATCACCATGTTCTCATCTTTATTATATTCCGCATGAATGATATCTGGTAGTTCTATCTTTATTACACAACCATTCCAATCCCATATGACTATCCGTTCACTGTAATCGATTTTCATCATCCTTCTCCTACTCTAACTCAGATAAATTCGATCTGGATTGTTTGCTCCGCCATCATGGAGTTCACTTCCTCGACAAGTTTATCTATCTCGTTCTGTGTGATAGGAATGTGATTGTAAGGTGGCTCCCAATTCTGTATGCTTGACCTATATACAATAAAGCTACCAACAGTCAACAACTCTCCCTCTGCTTTTAGAACATAGCCATTTTCATAGTCAAAAGTAACGTTACCACTTGTCCCAGAAATTTTCATTCCATTTCCTTCTTTGCTCAAACATCATTATTTTTCTCAGAAAACTAAATCCTAATACTCATAATAAGGAGAGAAATTCCCCTTCAAATAAGCACTTATACTTTCTCCTATTATACCACACCTCCATTTTCATCTGAAATGGTTTCTATTTTAAGACAAAAAACACTGATCATTCAGTGCTTTTTGATTGAATTACTGCCCCCTGCAGGAATCGAACCTGCAACTACTCCTTAGGAGGGAGTTGTTATATCCATTGAACTAAGGGAGCTAGAGAAAAACCCTGCTGAATGAGCAGAGTTTTTTAGTCGAATTAACGACGGATTTCTTTGATACGAGCTGCCTTACCTTGAAGTGCACGCAAGTAGTACAATTTCGCACGACGTACTTTACCGTAACGAACAACTTCGATCTTTTCAACACGTGGAGTGTGGATTGGGAAGATACGCTCAACACCTACACCGTTAGAGATTTTACGAACTGTGTAGTTTTCTGAGATGCCTGCACCTTTACGTGCGATAACAACACCTTCAAAAATCTGGATACGTTCACGGTTACCTTCGACAACTTTCGCGTGTACACGAACTGTGTCACCAGGACGGAATGATGGGATATCTGTACGAAGTTGACCTTCAGTCAAGCTTTGGATTAATGGATTCATTTTATTCTCCTATCTTTGTCAATCTTGAGGAACCTTCCTCAGCGGATAAACTGTATTTTTGTGCGTCCATTACACACAAGATACAGTTTACCAAATTTCCACCTAAAAGTAAAGAAATTTATAGCAGAATTCCTAAAAAAATCGCTAGAAAACCGCCTAGGTAAGTTAAGAGAAAATAGCTATAAAATACCTTCTTATCACTAAGTAGTCTTTGTAGCTCATCATTCAGAGTTGAAAAGGTCGTCAACCCACCACAGAAACCTGTCGCGAGGATAGCATAGACTTCCTTGGACTCCACATGATTGTAGAGTAGACCGATCAAAAAACATCCTAGAAGATTGGCTATGAGAGTTCCTAGGGGCAATTTAGAAGATTGATTGTATCGGGAAAAGAAATACCGCACTAGGGCTCCAAGTCCGCAGGCGATTGCAAGATAGACGATTACCATTTCTTCCTCCCTAGACAATAAGCCAAGAGCAGGCCTCCGCCAATACTCAAAAGTAGGTAGATGCCTAAACTAAGATAACGCTCGGTATCGAGCAACTTCACAGCATCCAAAAGCAGGCTAGAAAAGGTTGTTAAACCACCGCAAAAGCCTGTACCCAGCGCCAAAACCAAACCTTTACTGCTTCCCTTATAGACCAGATAGCCTTTTACCAGATAGACCAAGCAGAAAATTCCCAGATAGTTGACAAGGAGGGTTCCCCAAGGAAAGTCAGGACTGGCTGGCAACTGACTAGATAGAAAATAGCGGACAAGTCCACCCACCATTGCAGCTAAAAAAATCCATAGCGGATAGAATTGTTCTTTTTTCATTTGATGTTTTGATCCTGATAGTCACGCGAACGTTTGAGAATGTCTGAAAAAGTAGCAACAATGGTCTCCTGATAGCGCTTATCTTCTACTCTATTTCTGACTTTTTCAAAAATGATTTCTTCTCTCTTAGTATCTAAAATAGGTTTTCCTGAGGCTTTCTTATAGGCAACTACTCCCTCAACCAAATGCATCCGTTCTTCTAGGAGCTTAACGATTTGGTCGTCGATTTGATCAATTTCTTGCCGAATAATATCTAAATCCATAGTGTCTCCTCCTTTATTTGAATTATTGTATCAAAAAGCCTCTAAATAGGCTAGTAAAATCCCAAAAAAACTAATAAAAAAACGCACTGACTTCTTCCAGTCAGCGCAGTTTGATTCTTATCCTACTTTTGCAGCCAATTCTTCTGCGAATTGTTCCAAACGTTCGATGTCTTCTTCTTCAGCAGAAAGGTCCACTTTAACACACTCTGAACCTTTTTCTGCTCCTGTTGCTACAAAAACGCGATCAAAGTCATCGACAGCCTTACAGAATTCGTCGTAGAAGGTATCTCCTGAACCGACCACTCCGTAGATTTTGCCATTCAAGTTGAGATCTGCTAGGTCTTCGTAGAAGTCCATCATCTCATCTGGCAATTCTCCGTCTCCATAAGTATAGGTCGCAACGATTGCGATGTCCGCTTCCAAGAAGTCTGAAGCGTCAACAGTCGTACATTCATCCACATCGACATCCAAGCCCAAGTCACGCAATTTATCTGCTACAATATCTGCAATTTCTTCGGTATTACCGGTCATACTGGCAAATACAATTTTTGCTAATGCCATAACGTCCTCCTCAATTTATCTTTCTCCATTATATCATATCTTTTTCATTTTAAAAATAAAAATTCTTGTGCTACAATGAAATGAGAAAGAATTGAGGTTATTTATGGAAATTTGCCAGCAAATATTAGAGAAAATCAAAGAATACGATACCATTATCATTCACCGTCATATGAAACCAGATCCGGATGCCTTAGGGAGTCAGGTAGGTTTGAAAGCTCTTCTCACACACCATTTTCCAGAAAAGACCATTAAAGCAGTCGGTTATAACGAACCAACTCTAACTTGGATGGCGGAAATGGATACTGTCCAAGACAGTGACTACAAAGGAGCTCTTGCGATTATTTGTGATACAGCGAATCGTCCTCGTATCGATGATAAACGCTACGAACAAGCTGCTTTCACCATCAAAATCGATCATCATCCAAATGATGATATCTATGGTGACCTATCATGGGTGGATACAAGTTCAAGCAGTGCCAGTGAGATGATTGCATTATTTGCTCAAGAAAATCAGCTAGCTTTGTCTAGTGAAGCGGCACGACTTCTCTATGCAGGAATTGTCGGGGACACAGGGCGTTTTCTCTACCCGTCAACTAGTGCCCGTACCTTTAGAATAGCTGGCCAGCTCCGAGAAATTGATTTTGACTTTGCTGGATTGTCTCGTCAAATGGATACCATGAGCTTCAAGATTGCAAAATTGCAAGGGTATGTCTATGATCACTTAGAAGTTGATGAGAATGGGGCTGCACGCGTTCTGCTTACTCAAGACATCTTGGAAAAATATAAGGTTACGGATGCTGAAACAGCAGCGATTGTTGGGGCACCTGGTCGAATTGATACCGTTAAGGCTTGGGCTATTTTTGTTGAACAAGCTGACGGTCACTTCCGTGTGCGAATGCGCAGTAAAATCACTCCTATCAATGAGATTGCCAAAGAACACGACGGAGGAGGACATCCATTAGCCAGTGGCGCCAATTCCTATAGTCTAGAAGAAAACGAACAAATATACCAAGAGCTGAAAGAGGTTCTACAGATTCACCAAGGCTAAGAAAGAATTTTCTTGGCCTTTTATATGCTATATTCTTAAAATATACGGTTTCTTTGTACCTCAGTTTATGGTATAATAAATCAAACTGAATAAAAGGAGACTTAATAATGGAAAAAAATCGTTTGTATATTCTCATTTCTGCTGGAGTAGCCATCCTTGGTTCACTTTTGCCATGGGCTAGTTTAAATGCAGGTTCTTTTGGATCCTATAGCGTGAATGGTTACCAAGGTGATGGGTGGTTTGTCATTATCGCCGCTATTGTGTCTATTGTTCTTGCTTGCTTGAATAATATGAATAAAGCAATGCCTAAAGGGTTCTCAATTGGTGTCATTGTTGCGGGTGCAATTGCAACTCTCGTCACACTAAATAGTCTCTTTAATGTAAATAAATACATGTCTAACTTTGGTGGATATGGCATTTCAATCGGCTTTGGTTTGATTTTGGCTATTCTTGCTAGCATTGCACTAGTTGTAACTGGTCTCTTGGCAATGTCAGGTGGTAAAATTACCAAAGAATCATTTACTGAATTAGCTGAGTCTGGTAAAGATTTTGCTCAAACTGTCGGACGTGTAACAAGCTCTACTGTTAAAACTGCAGTCGAAGAAATCAAAAAAGAATCTCAAGAACGTAAAAAAGAAGAAACTACAGCTGAAAAAACAGAGACAGCTAAAGAGAAAACCGAGCAAAAAGAAGAAGCTAAGGAACCAGCTAATGTAGAAGCTGAATCAGCAGCAGAAAACGCAGAACCAGTAAAAGAAGAAACTACTGAATCTGAAACAAAAACAGAAGCTGAGCCAGTAGCTGAACCAACAGAAACAGAGGCTGAAGCTGAAACTGTAACAGAATCAACTGAAACAGAACCTACTGAAACTGAAAAAGAAGCTGAATCAGCAGCAGAAAACGTAGAACCAGTAAAAGAAACAGAAGTAAAAAATCAACAAGAAGAAAAAACTCCAAATCAAGAGAACTAATCATTCTTCTACCGTCACTCCAGTAAACACTGGAGTGATTTTTTATCAAGATTTTTAATAAAATCAGGGAAAAGACTTGCCAAACTTATCAGAATCTGATAGACTAGTATGGTAACAATCTATGGCTCGCAAAGAGACCATGGCAGAAAGGAAATATTGCAAAATGAAAAAAGATATCCATCCAGAATATCGCCCAGTTGTCTTCATGGACACAACTACTGGTTACAAATTCCTTAGCGGTTCAACAAAACGCTCTAACGAAACTGTTGAGTTCGAAGGCGAAACTTACCCATTGATCCGTGTGGAAATTTCATCAGACTCACACCCATTCTACACTGGACGTCAAAAGTTCACTCAAGCAGATGGACGCGTGGATCGTTTCAACAAAAAATACGGTCTCAAATAATCAACCGCATTTATTGCTTAAAAACGTTGATACAAAGCCTTTTCCAAGAAATTGGAATTGGCTTTTTTTATTTTTAGTACCGTTTTTGGTACCGTCTTGGAAAACTAACCTTTTGCACTATCCAGGTAATCTACAAATTTTGTGATAGCTTTCTTCTCTCCTGCTACTGTAGAATGGCTATAAGTATCCAGGGTCATCTGACTACTTGCATGACCTAACCTTTTGGCTGCATTGACAGGGTCAACCCCTACTTCAATCATCAAGGTTGCATGAGTATGTCTGAAGCCATGAGGAGTTATCTTCTTCAAGCCATGTTTCCTGATAATGCGCTTCAGTACACTATTGATATAGTCCTGGTATAAAGGCTCTATCTTTCCATCTCGGCCAACAAACGTAAACATGTAATCACTATCAATCAATGGGGTAACTGACAGTTGCCCCTTTTCTCTTCTGCTCTTTTGTTTCCACTCTTTCAAAATCGAGACTGTCTCAGTATCTAAAGGGATTTGCCGTATGGAAAACCTGTTTTTAGTGCTTTTCTCAACTGCTTTCCCTTTGATTCTACCTAGATTTTTGCTGATAGAAAGTAATTGATTATCAAAATCAATATCAGACCACCTCAAAGAATACAGCTCCCCTTTCCTTAAGCCACTATAGGCCAACAAACGAAATAAGGCATAGTTTTTATAAGGCTCTTCTGCCTTAATAATAGCTAAAAACTCATGCAACTCCTCAACGCTAAAGAAGTTATCTGACTTCTTCCGCTCTCTTTTTGGGAGTATCGTTTGCTTCATTGGGTTGTCTGTAATCAATTTTATTTTCAAAGCAAAATCAAACACTTGGCTAGTATAAGATTTTACCTGTTTGATATTTCTAAAAGTCTGACCTTTTTCGGTAATAAAGTCCTGGCATTGCCAAGGAGTAATTTTGAAAATTTTCATCTTTCCAAGAACTGGCAAGATATGAATTCTAAACAAGTCATCTGTACGGACGCTTGTCGTCCTCTCTACTGTGTTTTGATAAGTTTTGAACCATTCCTCAAAAACTTCATCAAAACGTCTCTCAGAGGCTCTCAGAAGCCCTGAGAGGTCGCCTGATGCTTTTTTATGGTAAATCATAGCTTCATACTGTCTAGCCTCTCTAAGGCTCTTAAAACCGCTTTTAAAGAAGTCCTGACGTTTGCCATCAATCACCCTGTAGATTCTGACCTTATAAAGATAGCCTGATTTAGACTTTTTAGCCTTATATTTAATAATAGACATTCTAATTTCTCCTTTATTTTTTAAGGTTTCGGAGCTTATAAAATAAAGAAATCATGATTGTCAGTTATTTATTACGTTTTTCTGCCATTCTTTCCTGGTATTCAGGAGTTTTTTCCCATGCTTGCCATACGTAGTGATAAGGTGAGTCTTCTGCTCCTGATTTGTTAATCAGGAAAGGAATAAGGCCTTGTTTCTCATCAGCTATAAATTCTTTAATAGCTTTAACCAAAACAGGGTTAAAGCCTTTTTTACTTGCTAGAAAATCAATGTAATCAGACAATGCCTCTGATTGATTGAGCTCTGCAAGTATAATAGCAAGATCTTCTCCAAAAGGAGTCCATTGAGTGATTTTATTTTCAATCGTACTTTTTCCCTGAAGCACTTTGGCGAAGCCTTTAAAAATTTCTTTGGCTGATCCTGGATTAACTAATACAGGGTTGTCATCAAGCCCCAGCAAATAAGGGATAGACACGCCAAAATATTCCGCTAGGATTTTAGCATTTTCTTTTTTGGGGCGTCTAAGTTGCCTTTTGTACGCTGATAAAGTTTCATAATTAATATTTATCTCCTGACTTATTTGTTTCAGGCTCTTATCACTGCTATTAATTAATTCTCCAATTCGATTTGGAGTTTTTTCAAATGGATCTAACTTACTCAACTTCATCTCTCCTTTTTTGTAATAAGATTATTTTATCATTTTTGTACAATTTTGTACAAAAATAATTGACAACGTACAAAAAAGTATGATATTATTTATTAAAACGTACATATTTGTACGTTTCGGAGCTTATAAAATTAAGAAAGGGGTCAGAATATGACAGAAAACTTTACCATTCATCTCCCAAAAGCAGCCGAAAAGAAGTTGCTTGCTCGCTACGATAACATGCTTCAGAAAGCTATCGAAAAAGCCCTTGAGGACCAGGAACTCTATAAACCTATGGTTCGTATGGCAGGCTTGTGCCGTTGGTTGGATATCTCAACGACAACGTGCATAAAATGGCAACGTGAAGGCATGCCTCACATGGTCATTGACGGAGTGACCCTGTACGATAAACACAAAGTCGCTCAATGGTTACAACAATATGAAAGGTGAGATATATGAATTACGATGACGATTATTACTACTATCTTCCTAAAGCATTATTGTTCGAGGAAGAATACAGAGACCTCTCCCCTTATGCAATAATTTTTTATATACTTCTTCTCAGCAAAAAAGAAGAAGCTGTTGAAATGGGATGGGTAGATGATGATGGAGAAATTTATCTTGCTTACACAAGGGAAGAACTCGCTGGAATGTTTGGATTTAGTACATCAAGAATAACTAACTTGAAATATCGTTTACAGATTGCTGACTTGATTACAGTTTACAAACACAATCCTCTACTTCATCAACCTGATAGAATTTATGTGAAGGAGTTATAGAAAGAATGTTGACAATCTATTTTAGTGATGACACCGAGCAAAAAAACACTATAGAAAACTGGCTTAATAATAGGAAAGTCGCATTCTTATCATGCGATTATAAAGATATTGATAAAGACACCTTATTATCTTTCGCATCTAAAACACCTGATTTTTTTATATTGCTAAAGCCAGTTTTCTTAAGATATAAATTGGACTATAAAACGACATTGAGTGAGTTTCTAGAGCTTGTTTCAAATAATAAACTGAAAACTCTAAGGTTTCCTATTGCTGTTAAAGATGGGGAAATTTTTGCAGGTGTTGGAATTGAAGATTTAGGGAGTTTTATCCCACGTAAGCAACGCAAACTAGAAAGAGCTCATATTTTCGCTAAGGCAGAAAAACTAGATGAGGGTAGACGTTTTTGGAGGAACTTCGAGGTTGTCCGTAAACAGTCTGAACTACGTTGGTTTGAACTGAATGAGTTATTGTTTGCTGATGTGTCTGACAATTTAGGAGAAATCAAAAAGGCTAAAGATCGATTCTTTAAATACAAGAATAACAAACAAATTCCTCCTGAAGATATCATTGAGAAAATCCAAAAAATATTTTTGATTGAAAGAGTTGTTCTTTTTCAAAAATCTGTTCCAGATCTACAAAATTTCTAGTCCTAAAACAGTTATGAAAACAACTATGAAAATATTTTGAAAATGAGATTTTGAGACTAAATTTTTGAGCTTTCTCAAAATTTATAACGCGGGCTCCTCTAACAGCCCGCTATGTGCACATCTGATGTGCATTTACTACACCCATTTTTTGGCAAGTTTGACCGTAGCAAAATGAAAATGGTCCGACGAAGTCGGCTTGGGGTTGCTCCCCCAAGAATGTCATTTTACGGAGGTCTTTGCGCAGACAAAAAAGAGGCGCCGATAGGCGACCTCTACAAGAAAGGAGGTTGATTTGGAATTAAAAGTTAGCTTGGACAACATCACTATTACAGCTTATATCAAACCTATCAAACTCCTTGATCTCAAAAGTTTGATAGAAAGTCATACAGCCATTATCGTCCAGACTGCAATGACTGATATGTTTAGAGCAATCACTCGGGACGGAAGTCACGTTAGACTCCTCCTAGACTACGACAAATTAAAAGGACAAGCCTTTAATGCTCGCCCTTTCAGGATAGAGTTTAACCCCAATAAACTCCGACAGATTGATATTAATATCTTAGATACAATTATACCATATCTTGAAGATATTGCAATCTCTCGAGTCGATTTAGCTTTTGATATATTTGAAGTTGATTGTAGTGAGTTTATTCTTGAAAAGAAAGGTCGCCCTACTGCTACCAAAGAATGGAGAGACCAGAATGGAAAACTAGAAACTAAATATCTAGGCGCCTCCAGGTCAGAAAAGCAAATCAGACTCTATAACAAAAAAGTTGAACAATTAGAAAATGGCTCTGAGGAGGACAAGAAATTTGCCCAGCAGTTCCAGCATTGGTGGCGCTTAGAATTTCAGCTCCGCAGTCGCTCGGTTGAAGAAATATTCGAGGTCATTGACTCTGTTATCTTTAAACCTTTTGTGTTTGATGATTTACCAGTTGAAACTCAGATATATTTAGTCGCATATACACGCAATAAAAATGTTTGGCAAAAATTACATAGAAATACAAGAACTAAATATAAAAAGATTTTAGAAACCTATAAAACATCTGATATTGACTATCTGAAATTGATGAAAGATTTATTAAAACATGAACGACCAATATTAGAAAAACAGCTTGCTTATTATGGGGGAAGAGAAACAAAAATAGCTTTCAACCATTTGGTTGAAAATCCAGTATTAACAAGGAGTTATTAGGCCTAAAATGAGAATAAAAGACTACGCTGATAGCCTGGGAGTTAGTAGTCAATCCATCTATAAACGGATACGCTCTCCAAAATATAAAGAGAGGTTGAAAGGTCATTTATACCTAGACAACCAAAAGGTTGAAAACCTTGATTTAATAGGCATTAGAATACTTGAAGATTATCATTTTGAAAATGATGTGATTAAACTTGAGAAAGAATTAGAGAAGGCTAAAGAACAAGGCAAACAACTAGAACAAGATTTGCAACTATTGAAAGGCTATAGGAAGAGTGATCAACAAAACTTAAAAGCTTGGGCAGATTATGCTGAACGATTGGAACAACATAGAATTTACTTAATGCTTGCACTCACTACTGTATCTATAGCTTTCCTTGTAGCTTTAGCCTTTGCCGTCTTCTGACGGCATTTGTCGGACAATGCGAAGCGTCCGACCCTGGGGCACTGATAGAGTGCCCTACTCGCTTCGGCGAGTATAGTCGAAACTCCTCTTGTGGCTCGAGAGGTGGTTCGATGTCGCTCCTGTATTCGGAGCGATGTGCCGTCTGCAAGACCCTTCGGAGAACGCACATTTACGGAGTAAAGTGTAGTGCGTTACACTTTACATGGAAGTCGTGCCGATCCTTCAGGAAAAAATCTACCCTATGGGTTACTTAGTCCTGGTGGCAATCTTCCGCCACCAGCTCGGCGACCCTTTGAGCCGAGAAAGGAGAACAAACTATGAGTTATGCAGTAGCTAGGATGCAAAAAATGAAATCTGGAAATCTTGGTGGTGCCTATCGTCACAATGAACGAATTTTTGAAAATCACTCGAACAAGGATATTGACTCAGAAAAAACTCACCTAAACTATGAATTAACCGACCGTGACCGCTCTATCCCATACGATAGACAGATTAAACAATACATCAACGATAATAAAATTTCCAAACGTGCTCTACGTAAAGATGCCGTTTTGTGTAATGAATGGATTATTACATCAGACAAGGCATTTTTTGAAAATATGAGTCCGGATCAGATTAAGGACTTTTTTGAAACAGCAAAAAATTTCTTTGCTGAAAGATACGGTAATAGTAATATCGCTTATGCTATGGTACATCTTGACGAGAGTACGCCGCATATGCACTTAGGACTTGTACCTATGCAAAATGGCAAGTTAAGCTCTAAGTCATTATTTGGTAGCCGTGACCAACTGAAAGAGATCCAGGAGGCATTTCCTAAATACCTGAACGAACATGGCTACAATTTGCAACGTGGGGAGTCTGATAGCAAGAAGAAACACCTCGAAACAGCAGAATTTAAAGAAAAGCAACGCTTACTAGATGATACTGATAAAAAGATAGTTGATAAAACACAAAAATTAAAGCAACTAGAAAAACAGGAAAAGCAAGCTACTGAAAAAATCAAGCAACACAAAAAAGAGAAGGATGCTTTACTAGATGATATAGCTGTTTTGGAGTCTCTTCAACCTCTACAGATTGAAGAAATGAAAAAAGACAAATTAGTCAGACGTACATTTGACGGAAAACTAAAAATGGATAAAGCAACCTATGACAGACTCTTTCATACAGTCTCCCAACATGCCCTGGATAATAATAGGCTAAGGCATGAAAACAGCAAACTTGAACATCAATTACAGCAATCACTTTCTAAACAGAATAACTTAGCTAAAGAACTGATGAAGAGTGATCATATATTATCTGAAAATCGTACGCTAAAATCAGAAGTCGATAGACTAAAACACGCAAATAAAAAACTCAATGAAAGTATAAAACGATTAGGTGAGCAATTAAATGCCGTAAATAAAAAACTTGCGCTTTGGCGCAAAACAGCAAGAAATCACATGCATCCTAAAGAATTCAGTAGAATGTTACATGTCATAAATCAAATACGACCACCAAGAATAACCATTATGTCAGTCGCTCGAAGTGTTAAAAATATGATTGAAAAAAATATATTTTAAGCACTTTATGCCGTGAAAGTCTCTTGATAACAAGCTAGTCGACTTTAGACTAAAGACAGTCGAGTCGTCAGGCTGAAAAGCTGACGACCGATTGCCAAAGGCTAAAAAAGACTAGGTTACTTGTTGTCAAGAGAACCATGGAATAAATGAACAAGGAGAAAAAGATGAACAATATTAACAAACCTTTAGTACACAAAATTAAACAACCTGATACATTTTCTGGAAAAACATTACTGGGCTTTCTACAGTCAGTTTTTAAAGAAATCACTGGTAACTATTTAACATCAGCCTATCCACTCAGCATTATTGAGCCTTATTTTACCTCAGATGAACAGGGAGAATCGTTTTGGTCAAATGCCCTGGCTATCAATGTTTTAGAAATTCGTCTCAAGGATAACTATAACATCCATCTAATACAAAAATCACCTTATATTCTTCTTGTTATTAAGGATATTGATAGCTTTAAAACTGGAGTTATTAAACTCTTTAATGACTTACTTGATCCTGATAAAAAGTATCTGATTTATCGTGATTTTATCAAAACATATCGCAATATGACTCCGATTGAAAAAATCGAATTTTTCAAAAAGAAGACCGTCTAGGAAATCGCAGCTAAAAAATAAGCTGTGGTATACTATTTAGTGAGGAGGTAACACTATGAGAAAAACACTTTTTGGTTGGATGCTTGCATTTTCTGCATTACGCTTTCTTGACCGCTCTGTACGGCAGTCAACTAAAGCACTACGACGATTTTTAAGATAAATTATAAAAGGCTCTAGTTTAGAGTCTTTTATTGTGATATAATACAAATTGCTGAAGCTACCTTCCGCAAATTAATGCGAAAGGAGGTGTTGTTCTATGAGTTACTTCTTCGAGCTCTTACTCGGAATCACGGTTGAGATACTGGCTCACTATCTCATCAAGTGGCTAGATGACGAGGACAAACGCTAAGGCTAGCCCAAAACACCACAAAAAAACCCTCGAGAGACCTGGCCGTCCTCGGGGGTTTGGTGTATCTATGAGATACTTCTTCGTGTTCTTATTATCTCATTCATTACAAAAAAAGTCAATAAAAAAAGCCCAAATAGTTGACATTCTCTCTTATTTATCCTAAACTATGTATAAGGATAGGATGATGTCGAGTGACTGGTAACAGTTTGCTCAAAGGTACTTGTTTTAGGTACAGGTTAGGTACTGCCTTCAGCTTTATGCTGTAAAGAACCCGTGCCACCACTGGTCCTATTTGTTTCACTCTTGGATTATATTCAAGAGTTTTTTCTTGCCAAAAAAAATCTCAAACACCTGAGACATCTTTCTTTATTTTATAAGCTCCGAAACCTTAATTTTTGGTACCTTTTTGGTACCGTCTTGGTTTAACAATACGGTATATATATAATATTTTACAGCTATATCTCTTTTAGAAACGTTGATTTAATAAGGATTTAAACACTATAGAGTATATCTTTGTAAAATACGGTCTCAAATAATGATAAAAAAGAACAGTTACCACTGTTCTTTTTTTGTACTTGTTTTTATGAACCAATTACTACTACTTTCTCTTTATCAGCCTTCACGCTGACACTATAATTGATTTCAAACGAGTTTAAAAAATATCGAAAAGAAGCTTGATATTGAGAATGGTCAAGATGATTGAAACTGTGTAACCTAGGATTGTGTTCCACTTGGCATTGGAAAATTCTCCCATCAGTGACTTCTTAGAGGTCAGATAGATTAAGGGGAAGATTGAAAACGGAAGAGCAATTGACAGAAAGACCTGTGAATAGACCAATAACTGATCCAAGGTTTTTTCTTGATGTCCAAACAAGACGGCTACAATAATCACAGGGAGCAATGCAAAAATCCGGGTACCGATACGGATAATCCACTGAGGCAATTTCAGATGTAAGAAGCCTTCCATGACAATCTGTCCTGTTAAGGTACCTGTAATGGTCGAATTCTGGCCACTTGCTAAGAGGGCTAGGGCAAATAAAGTTGACAGAGTTGAACTAGCTATCGCTCCTGCTATTGTCGAATCCTGTAAAGCATTGTACATTTGAGAAAAAGCTGAAATTTCAGATGCATGACCAAAAAAGAGAGATGCCCCTAAAATGAGAAGTAAGGAATTGACAATAAAGGCTAGGGACAACTGAAGATTTGAATCCCAGGTCATAAAACGCACGGCTTTTCGAACATCCTTCTTATTTTTGTGATTGATTTTCCTTGTCTGGGATAGGGATGAATGAAGATAGAGATTATGGGGCATGACTGTCGCTCCTACAATTCCTAGAGCCAAGGTCAATTGGCTTTCATGACCTGGCAATGGTGTCTCAAATAATGTTGGAGTTGGTAAATAACCACCAATAATCCCCTGGATACTTGGATTGGATAAAGCTACCAGATAGGTAAAGATGGCTAATATGGTTAAAATAAGGGTCGTAACAATGGCTTCAATTTTTTTGAAGCCAAATTTCATCAATAAAAGTAACAAAAATACATCTAAAACGGTTAAGAGGATAGCGACCATAATCGGTATTTTAAATAAAAGATTTAAGGCAATCGCTGAGCCTAAAACCTCGGCTAAGTCTGTCGCCATTAAAGCTAATTCTAAAATCACCCAAAGACTATAGCGAAGCCATTTGGGAGCATGATGTGCAGTTGCCTGTGCTAGGTCCATCTTAGTTACGATACCGAGCTTTCCAGCCATCTGTTGTAACTGCATGGCAATGATGGAGGAAATCAAAATAACAAATAAGAGACTATATTTGTAGGAAGCACCACCAACCACACTGGTAATCCAGTTTCCAGGATCCATATAACCAACTGCTACAAGGGCTCCAGGTCCTAAAAATGCTTTTAGATTTTGCCAAAAATGATTGTTATTAGGAGTTTCAATAGATTGGTTGATCTCAGAAAGAGAGACTTTTTTGTAAGAAGACATCGGGATTTTACACTTTCTAATCTTGTCTTTACCTATTTTATTAATGGATTTTTTTGAAAAAATGATGAAAATAGTTTTCTATTTCCAATTCTTCCTTATTATATCACAATTTAGAATGATTCTTAAGGAAAGAATGATAGTTGAAATAAACAATATCAGTATTGTAAAAGCCAGCGATAGAAAACGCTGGCTTTAAAACTGTAAAAATTCTTTCTCAACTAGATCGCTTCTGTGACAAAACTACGGCTTTCTAGCACCTTGAGCATGGCATTTGCTGTGTCTAGGGCTGTGAAGAGGGGCACACCGTGTTCAATGGCTGAACGACGGATTTGCTCACCATCCTCGTCAGCAGTTCGTTTGGTTCCGACAGTATTGATGATCGCTTGAATTTTCCCTTTGCGGACAAAGCTTGGGATATCTTGTTCATCGTCACCAATCTTACCAACAGGTTGGGCTTGAAGTCCATGACTGGCAAAGAAGGCTGCTGTCCCTTCTGTCGCGAGGATACCGTAGCCGATATTTTGGAAACGACGAGCCAAGTCCAAGGCTTCATCTTTAGCATCATCTGCAATAGTGAATACAACATTCCCGAAGGTTGGCAAGTGTAGGTAAGAAGCTTCAAAGGCCTTATAAAGAGCCTTTTCAAGAGTTGTATCAGAACCCATAACTTCACCTGTTGACTTCATTTCAGGACCTAGTAAGCTGTCTACCTTAGCTAGTTTCGTAAAGGAGAAGACAGGCGCCTTGATATGAACGCGAGTGCTTTCTGGATAAAGGCCATCTTGGTAGCCAAGTTCTTCAAGACTTTGACCAAGAATGAGCTTAGTCGCTACCTGAGCCATAGGAATATTAGTTACCTTAGAAAGGAATGGCACCGTACGGCTGGCACGTGGATTGACCTCAATAACATAGACTTTTTCGTCCTTGATGACAAACTGGATGTTCATCATCCCAAGACAGTTAAGACCAATTGCTAGGCGTTTGGTGTAGTCTGCAATGGTTTCCTGAACCTTTTGCGACAAGGTTTGCGGTGGGTAAACGGCCATTGAGTCACCTGAGTGAACACCAGCACGTTCGATATGTTCCATAATACCAGGGATAAGGACATTTTCTCCGTCTGAGATGGCATCAACTTCGCACTCTTGCCCAACGATGTATGAATCAACAAGAACTGGATGGTCTGGACTAGCCTTAACAGCGGTACGCATGTAAGAACGGAGGTCTTCTTCGTTTTCCACGATTTCCATAGCACGTCCACCCAAGACATAAGATGGGCGAACGAGGACCGGGAAGCCAATCTTGCGAGCTGCAAGCACTGCTTCTTCTTCATTGGTAGCCGTTTGTCCTGGTGGCTGTGGAATATCCAAGTCTTTAAGAGCTTGCTCGAAGAGGTCGCGGTCTTCGGCACGGTCTAAGTCAGCGACTTGCGTACCAAGGATGGTCACACCTGCTTTTGCCAATGGCTCTGCAAGGTTGATGGCTGTTTGACCACCGAACTGAACGATAACCCCTTTTGGTTGCTCCAAGTCAATAACATTCATAACATCTTCAAAAGTTAATGGCTCAAAGTAGAGCTTATCAGATACCGAGAAGTCTGTAGAAACGGTCTCTGGGTTTGAGTTCATGATGATGGCTTCGTAACCAGCTGCTTGGATAGCCTTAACAGAGTGAACGGTTGCGTAGTCAAACTCAACCCCTTGACCGATACGGATTGGACCTGAACCTAGGACAAGTACAGATTCCTTATCAGACTTGATAGACTCATTTTCCCAACCATAGGTTGAATAGAAATATGGTGTTTCAGAGTCGAACTCTGCCGCACAGGTATCGACCATCTTGTAAACTGGGACAATCTTATTTTCCAAGCGAAGTTGGCGAACTTGGTCAGCTGTCGTTTTCCAGAGTTCCGCAATCTTACGGTCTGAGAAACCATTAAGCTTAGCAGTTTTCAAGACTTCTAGATCTTGTGGATGGGAACCTAATTCTTGCTCAATTTCAAAGATGTGCAAGAGTTTATCAAGATAGAAGATATCAATCTTAGTCAATTCAGCGATTTCTTCTGGTGTGTAACCACGGCGAATGGCCTCTGATACGTAGAAGAGACGGTCATCTTGGGCCTTGACAACCTTTTCAATCAAGGCATCATCAGAAACGGTTGCCAGTTCAGGCATTTCATTGTGGTGAACCCCAATTTCAAGTGAACGACAGGCTTTTAGAAGAGATTCCTCGATGTTACGACCGATGGCCATGACTTCCCCAGTCGCTTTCATCTGAGTTCCAAGACGACGCTCACCTTTTTCAAACTTGTCAAATGGGAAACGTGGAATCTTGGCAACCACGTAGTCAAGGGCTGGCTCAAACATAGCATAAGTTGAACCTGTAACTGGGTTGATAACCTCATCTAGAGTTAAACCAACTGCAATCTTGGCAGCCAATTTGGCAATCGGATAACCAGTTGCCTTAGAAGCAAGGGCTGACGAACGCGATACACGAGGGTTTACTTCGATAACATAGTACTTGAAGCTGTGTGGATCAAGGGCCAGCTGAACGTTACATCCACCTTCAATCTTAAGAGCGCGGATAATGCTCAAGCTCGCGTCACGAAGCATTTGGTTTTCATAGTCTGACATAGTTTGCGCAGGGGCAAATACGATAGAATCCCCTGTGTGAATCCCAACTGGGTCAAAGTTTTCCATGTTACAAACAACAAGGGCATTGTCAGCTGAATCGCGCATCACTTCGTACTCAATTTCCTTGAAACCAGCAATGGAACGCTCAATCAAACACTGGGTAACAGGTGACAGTTTCAACCCATTTTCAGCAATTTCACGCAGTTCTTCCTCGTTGGCACACATACCACCACCAGTACCACCTAGGGTAAAGGCTGGACGAACGATAACAGGGTAGCCGATTGATGTCGCAAAGGAAACAGCTTCTTCCACTGTGTTGACAATTTCAGATTCAGGAATCGGCTGCTCAAGCTCTTCCATCAATTGTTTAAAGAGGTCACGGTCCTCCGCTTGGTCGATGGCAGACAATTTAGTCCCCAGAAGTTCGACACCAAGCTCATCAAGAATACCGTTTTTAGACAATTCCATGGCCATATTGAGCCCTGTCTGACCACCAAGTGTGGGGAGCAAGGCATCTGGACGTTCCTTACGGAGAATACGTGTCACAAACTCGAGTGTAATCGGTTCGATGTAGACCTTATCCGCAATCTCCTTATCCGTCATGATGGTTGCAGGGTTTGAGTTAACCAAGACAACCTCATAACCTTCCTCTTTCAAAGACAAGCAGGCCTGGGTCCCAGCGTAGTCAAACTCAGCAGCCTGACCAATAATAATCGGACCAGAACCAATCACCATAATTTTTTGAATATCAGTACGTTTAGGCATAGTTTATGATACAAAGCCCGTAAAGAACACAGTGAAAATAGGAAACTCGGTGTAGACGCCTTTAGCGTCAAGACGATGTTTATCTTTTTCACACAGTTCTTAGGGCGTGTTCACTTCCGCGAACAATGTATCTTCTCCTTTCTATTCGGCAACTCTCAGGTTGCCATTAAATAAGATGCAAAGGACGAATAGAAAGCGATTGAATTTTAGGAAACCAAGGAAGGATTGACAATCCAGGTTGGTTTCTCTAAATTCCGAGCTTTCCGTTCGTGTTCAGTTACATAAATTCTCTAACGAGCTTTTACTCGTTCTTAGTTCGATTGTTTAAAAGCTTCCATCATCTCGATAAATTCATCAAAGAGGTAGCTAGCGTCGTGTGGCCCAGGAGCTGCGTCTGGGTGGAATTGCACAGAGAAACCTGGTTGGTATCTGTGTCGAACTCCTTCAACTGACTTGTCATTGATCTCTTCGTGGGTAATGATCAAATGCTCTGGCAAGTCCTCACGGCTGACTGCATAACCGTGGTTTTGGCTGGTAAAGTCTACGCGTCCTGTTGCGATTTCACGTACAGCGTGGTTAAATCCACGGTGACCAAATTTCATTTTGTAGGTCTTAGCCCCATTTGCCATGGCAAAGAGTTGGTGTCCCATACAGATACCAAAGATTGGAATTTTTCCTTGCACACCACGAATCATGTCCAGTGCTTCTGGAACATCTTCTGGGTTACCTGGACCATTTGACAACATAACCCCGTCAGGATTGAGGTGGAGAATTTCTTCCGCCGTTGTTGAATACGGAACAACGGTCACATTACAGTTACGCTTAGAAAGTTCACGTAGGATTGAGTGCTTGAGACCAAAGTCCACTAGCACCACGCTCAAACCAACTCCTGGAGCTGGATAGGAAGTTTTAGTAGAAACTTGTTTGATATTGTCTGTCGGCAAGACTGTTGCTTGTAGCTGGTCCGTCACATGGTCCATACTGTCTCCAACATGGGTCAAGGTTGCACGCATAGTACCATGCTTACGGATAATCTTAGTAAGGGCACGCGTATCAATCCCTGAAATACCAGGAATTTTCTTGGCTTTCAAAAATTCATCCAGCGTCATTTGGTTGCGCCAGTTGCTAGCTCGACGCGCTTCTTCGAAAACGACAACTCCTTTACAAGTTGGAATGATAGATTCGTAATCATCACGATTAATTCCATAATTTCCCACCAAAGGATAAGTGAAGGTCAAGATTTGTCCATTATAAGACTGGTCTGTAATGGATTCTTGGTAACCAGTCATCCCTGTGTTAAAGACGATTTCGCCTGTTACATCAATATCTGCTCCGAAGGCCTTGCCTTCAAAAACTGT